>NZ_LBKA01000014.1:119361-119688 GCF_028128955.1 Bradyrhizobium sp. CCBAU 11386 | reverse complement strand
AGCACGCCTGGGTGCGCGAGGCGGTGGTGGTGGCGCGCCAGAACCGCGCCGGCGACAAGCATCTTATTGCCTATGTGGTCTGCGCGCCCGAGGCCGGCTCGGACGAGGGCGATGGAGGCGGGCTTGCCGGCGCCTTGCGCGCGCATCTGAGCGCGCGGCTGCCGGACTACATGGTGCCGACGGCGTTCGTGCCGATCGCGGCGCTGCCGCTGACGGTGAACGGCAAGCTCGACCGCAAGGCACTGCCGGCGCCGGCCGATGAGGCCTATGCGCTGGCGGCCTATGAGGCGCCGCGCGGCGAGGTCGAGACGATGCTGGCCGGGATCT
>NZ_LBKA01000014.1:40169-119212 GCF_028128955.1 Bradyrhizobium sp. CCBAU 11386 | reverse complement strand
GGGCCGAGCTTCTGGGACTGGAGCGGGTCGGACGTCACGACCACTTTTTCGAACTGGGCGGCCACTCACTGCTGGCCGTGCAGCTGATAGAGCGGCTGCGGCGGCTGTCGCTCGGGGTGGAGGTGCGCACCCTGTTCGCCAGGCCGGTGCTTTGCGATCTGGCCGCAAGCCTTGGCAGCCAGCGCGAGGTGGCGGTGCCCGCCAACCTGATCGACGAGCACAGCACGGCGATCATGCCGCGGATGCTACCGCTCATCGAGCTGACGCAGGAAGAGATCGACCGGATCGTCACCACGGTGCCGGGCGGGGTCGCCAACATCCAGGACATCTATGGCCTGTCGCCGCTGCAGGACGGCATTCTGTTCCATCATCTTCTGGCCAGCCGGGGCGATCCCTATCTGCTGGTCAGTCAAATGGCGTTTGCCAAGCGTGAGCTGCTGGATGGCTATCTTGGTGCGGTTCAAGAGGTGGTGGATCGCCACGACATTCTGCGCACGGCCTTTCTCTGGGAGGGTCTGTCGAGCCCCGCGCAGGTGGTGTGGCGCAAGGCGGCCTTGGATGTGCTCGAGGTCGAGCTGGACGAGAATGGCGGTTCCGGTCACGAGCAGCTGAAGCGGCGGTTCGATCCGCGTCAGTACCGCATCGATCTTGGTCGGGCGCCCTTGATGCGCTTCGTGATCGCGCGCGAGCCGGGCAGCGGGCGCTGGCTGCTGCTGGAGTTGCTGCATCATCTGATAGGGGATCACACGACGCTGGAAGTGATGCATGCCGAGGTGCGGGCCGTGCTGGCAGGGCGGGCCTATGAACTGGCCGTACCGCAGCCGTTCCGCAATCTGGTGGCGCAGGCGCGGCTTGGCATGGATGCCAAGGCGCATGAAGCGTTCTTCCAGGAGATGCTGGGCGACATTGACGAGCCAACGCTGCCGTTCGGGCTTCGCGAGGTGCATGGCGACGGCAGCGGGATCGGCGAGGTGCATCGGATGCTTCCGCGGGCGCTCAACGATCGGCTGCGCGCTCAGGCGCGGCGGCTCAGGGTGAGCCTTGCGAGCCTGTGCCATCTGGCCTGGGGGCAAGTGGTGGCGCTGAGCAGCGGCCGAGAGCAGGTGGTGTTCGGCACGGTGCTGTTTGGCCGCATGCATGCGGGGGCGGGCGCCGACCGTGCGATGGGCCTGTTCATCAACACCCTGCCTGTGCGGCTCGACCTTGACGGAGCCGGAGTCGAGGCGAGCGTGCAGGCCACGCATGCGCGGCTTTCTGAGCTGCTGGCGCACGAGCATGCCTCGCTCGCGCTGGCGCAACGCTGCAGCGGCGTTGCGGCGCCGGCGCCGCTGTTCAGCGCGCTGCTGAACTACCGCCACAACACGCCGGCGGCCAAGTCCGGTTCTGGAACGGATGATGTCCTGGCCGGCATCGAACGGCTGAGCGGGGAAGAGCGCACCAATTATCCGTTGACGCTATCGGTTGAGGATTTTGGCGAGGCGCTCGGCCTGACGGCGCAGGTGGCGGAGCCAATCTCTGCGGATCGGGTCTGCGGCTACATGCAGCGGGCGCTCGAGCAGCTGGCAGATGCATTGGAGCAGGCTCCCGACAGACCGGTGTGGGAGCTGGACATCTTGCCGGCCGACGAACGCAGCTATCTGCTGGAGGAGCTGAACCGGACGGCGGCGGCCTATCCGTCGCAGCGGTGCATCCACGAACTGTTCGAGCAACAGGTGCAAAAGGCGCCGGATGCGGTGGCGGTAGTCTGCGAGGACGAGCGCCTGAGCTATGGCGAGCTCAATGCGCGGGCCAACCGCCTAGCGCATCATCTGATCGCCTTCGGGGTCAAGCCGGACCAGCCGGTGGCGATATGCCTGGAGCGCAGCCCGGCGATGGTGGTGGGAGTCTTGGCGATCCTCAAGGCGGGAGGGGCCTATCTGCCGCTGGACCCGGCCTATCCCAGCGCGCGGCTGCGGCAGGTGCTCGAGGATGCGGCGCCGCGGCTGCTGCTTTGCGATGCATCCGGCCGCGCCGCGCTGGGCGCCGAAGCGCTGGCCGATGTCGGCGTGGTCGATCTGGATATGGCCACCCCGGCCTGGGCCGAACGGCCGGCTTCGGACCCGAACCCGCGCGCGCTGGGCCTCACCTCACGTCATCTCGCCTATGTCATCTATACCTCAGGCTCGACCGGCACCCCAAAGGGCGTCATGGTCGAGCATCGGGGATTGGTCAATCTGGTGTTGGCTCAGGTCGGTCTTTTTGGCGCTTCTTCCAAAAGCCGAGTGGTGCAGTTCGCCTCCGTTGGGTTTGATGCAAGCGCTTGGGAGCTTCTTATGGCGTTTGGCTCTGGAGCCGCATTGCACTTGCCTGCGGACGAGATCCGTCAAGCGAGTAACAAGCTATCGGATTATCTCCGAAGCGAAGACATCACCCATGCGACGTTACCCCCAGTCTTGCTTCAGGCAAGCAAGACGCTGGAATGTTTGGCTTCGCAAGTTCTCATTCTTGCTGGAGAACTGCCGAAAGCTGAACTCATCCGAAGTCTGGCCTCGGCAGCAATTGTCAACGCTTATGGCCCGACCGAAGCAACTGTCTGCGCGACGGTCTGGAATTGCCCGGCTGATTTTAATGGGTCAGTGGTCCCGATCGGCCGTCCGATTGCCAACACGCGGGTGTACCTGCTGGACGGTCATGGCGCGCCCGTGCCGTTCGGGGCGGTGGGCGAGCTTTACATTGGCGGGGCGGGGGTGGCGCGGGGCTACCTGAACCGCCCCACGCTGACAGCCGAGCGGTTCATCGCCAGTCCCTTTGTGGACGGCGATCGGCTGTACCGGACCGGCGACCTGGGGCGTTATCTGCCGGACGGCAATCTGGAGTTCCTGGGCCGCAACGACGACCAGGTGAAGATCCGCGGCTTCCGCATCGAGCCGGGCGAGATCGCCGCGCGGCTTTGCGGGCACGCCTGGGTGCGCGAGGCGGTGGTGGTGGCGCGACAGGATGGCCGCGGCGACAAGCACCTCGTTGGCTATGTGGTGTGTGCGCCCGAAGCTCAATCGGATGAGCTGGATGGCGCTGACCTTGCCGGCACCTTGCGCGCGCACCTAAGTGCGCGGCTGCCGGATTACATGGTGCCGGCGGCGTTCGTGCGGCTCGCGGTGCTGCCCGTGACGCCGAACGGCAAGCTGGATCGCAAGGCGCTGCCGGCGCCGGAAGATGCTGCGTATGCGCGTCGGACGTACGAGCCGCCGCGGGGCGAGATCGAGACGGCGCTGGCCGAGCTTTGGGCCGAGCTTCTGGGGCTCGCGCGGGTCGGGCGCCACGACCACTTCTTCGAACTGGGCGGCCACTCGCTCTTAGCGGTGCAGCTGCTCAGTCGCGCAGTCGATCTCGGGCTCAACTTCAGCGCCGCCGACCTCTTCCAAGCCCCCGTTCTAAAGGAACTTGCATCGAAAGTTCATGTGGCGCCACAGCCCAGCTATTCGGGAGCGATTTGTGCTCGAGAAGCCGGATCGCGGCCACCGCTGTTCTTTGTTCCCACAGGTTTGGGCGATTGCTCCTATATCCCCAGTTTGGCGCAAGAAATGGATGTCGACTGTCCTGTCTACGGTTTGCCGTGGCCGCAATTCAGTGCAGCTCAATTTCCAACTCTTCAAGAGATCGCCTCGCAAGCTAGCATGGCGATTCGCGAGATCCAGCCGCGAGGTCCATATCGGTTCTCTGGATACTCATCAGGAGGAATCTTGGCTTATGCAATTGCGCAGCAGCTACTAAAGCTCAACGAAGCTGTTTCCTTCATCGGCCTAATTGACGTTGTTTTATTTGCAAATGCGTCAAGGACATCACCCACCCAAATGATACAAGAAGTACTGCTGGAATCTCTCGAATTAGATGACGAGAGGTTCGAAATCCTCGACCGCTTCGCTGGACAAAATTCAATTTCCCGACTGCTTGAAAAGGCTCAGAGAATTGGGGCGATCCCTCTGGATCGTGATCTCCGCAATGACATTCTGACGTATGAAAGGGCCACGCAGTTCCAACGGGCGCTGGCCTTGTATCAAGTTCCGTCCCTTCCGGTTGAGATACACCAATTCTACGCGAACCGGCCTCTTAGCCGACGGATACGTTCTCGAAAAACTTCGCTAGGTCCAGAAGCAAGTTCGCCTTTGCGGGGTTGGGACCGGATTTTAAGTGCGGAGGCCATTCATGCCGTGCCAATTCCAGGCGACCATGTGACTATGATGAATGTCCCGGAAAACCGCCAAGTTCTGGGTCGGGCCATTTCAACGGCCTTGATCGGGACTCTTAATAGACCCAAAGCATGAATTTCTCCGAATTTTCTTGGGCGCCGGATAACGTACAGATTCTGTCGCACTCTCAGCATTAACGGCTTCTCCTAGAATGAAGGAACTTTGAATGAACGATGGGAATGCCATGTCAAGGGTAGGCGCTTAGCCGGACCCCTTGCTTCGGGATCGGTATAGCTGTGCGAAAGAAGCCTCCGGCTTGGACGGAGGTATGGGATGGTGCGTATTTCGCAAAAACGGGACAGCAGTTTCGCTAAATCGCGGACAGCGTAGCGGCGCTGGCCGCCAAGGTGCCGCTCGCGGTCCTCAGCGACTACGACCCCAAGATTGCGGCCGCCAGGATCGATCTCGCCAAGACCTTCACCAACCGCTTCGCCGAGCACGCCGCACAGCAGCTGAAGTAAGGGGGATTGGAATGTCTCTGCCGCTCACTGGCATCCGCGTCCTCGACCTCTCCAACGTGCTGGCTGGTCCGTTCTGCGGCTATCATCTCTCGCGTCTCGGTGCCGAGGTGATCAAGATCGAAAATCCGAACGGCGGCGACCTGGCGCGGCGCCTCGGCTCCGATCCGCAAAGGGCGGAGCGCTTGCAGGGCCTCTCCTTTGTCGCCGTGAATGCTGGCAAGCAATCGGTGGCGCTGGACTTGAAGTCGGAATCAGGCCGCGAGGTGTTCTTGCGGCTCGCCACTGAAGCCGACGTGGTGCTCGAAAACTTCCGGCCGAAGGTGATGGAACGGCTTGGTCTCGGCTTTGACGTGCTCTGCAAGCACAACCCGCTTCTCGTCTATTGCGCCATCTCCGGTTTCGGACACAGCGGGCCGTGGTCGGCCCGTCCGGCCTATGATCAGATCGTCCAGGGCCTCTCTGGCGCCATGAGCGTCACCGGTGATACAGCCTCGGCGCCGCTGCGCACCGGCTTTCCGATCTCGGACACGATTGCGGGGCTCACGGCCGCCTTTGCCATTAGCGCGGCTCTGGTCGAACAGCGGCGGACCGGCCGTGGTCGCTTCATCGACGTGTCTCTGCTCGAAGCCACCGTTGCAGCGATGGGATGGGTGGTCTCCAACTACCTGAACGCCGGCGTCGAGCCGCAGCCGATGGGCAACGAGAACTTCACCGCGGCTCCCTCGGGCACGTTCAACACGGAAACAGGCCCGTTGAACATCTCCGCCAACGAGCAGAAACAGTACCAAGCCCTATGCGACCTGATCGGCCGACCCGAGCTGAAGACGGATCCACGCTTCGCAAAGCGCGAGATGCGTAAGGTAAACCGTGCGGCGCTGAATGCGGAATTGAACGAGGCGCTCAGCCGCAAGCCCGCTGAAGAATGGGAGCTGCAAATGAATGCGGCCGGTGTTCCCGCGGGCTGCGTGCTGACGGTCGCTCAGATATTGCGGCAGCCGCAGCTGCTCGACCGCCGCTTCGTCGAGACGTTGCCCCCGGAACAGGCCGGCGCGCAGCCACTACGGATCACGCGGCCGGGCTTCCGGCTAAATGAGGAGTTTCCGGTGCCGTCACCACCTCCCACACTCGGAGCAGACACGGAGCGATGGCTGCAGCGGCTCGGCTATTCCGCAGAGGCCATCGCTGAACTCGTGGCCAGCGGAGCGGTTGCAGGCAAAACGGTAGGGTGAACCACTGGAGGGCACCATGAGCGATGAAACCGCATTGCGAGACGCAGCCGCGCAGTGGTGGCGGACGTCGATCTGTGACGTCGCTCCCGGGCGCATCGCCTATCGGGGTTATCCGATCCAGGATCTGATCGGCCGGATCTCGTTTCCGGCGATGATCTGGCTGATGCTGCGCGGAGAACTGCCCTCAGTGGCGCAGGAGCGGCTGCTCCAGGCCGCGCTGGTTGCGTCCGTCGATCACGGCCCGCATGCGCCGTCGATCGCGATCGCCCAGATGGCGGTGAGCTGCGGCCTGCCGCTGAACGGCGCGATGGCCTCCGCCATCAACACGCTTGACGACGTCCATGGCGGCGCGGGCGAGCAGGCCGTCGAGCTTTATGACGACCTGTTGCGGCGGACCGAAACCCAGGAGATCGACGCCGCGGCAGGTGCGGCCATCGATCATTTCACCGCGACCCGCGGCAAGTATCTGCCGGGCTTCGGCCACCGCTTTCATCCGGTCGATCCGCGTGCCGCGCCGCTGCTGGCGCTGGTGGATGCGGTTACGGCTGAAGGCTGTGTCGCTGGGCGCTATGCCGCCGCAGGCCGCGCCATCGAACGCGTGATGCGGCAACGCAAGGGCAAGCTGATCCCGATGAACATCGATGGAGCCACCGCCGTCATCTATGGCGAGCTCGGCTTTGCGCCGCCGCTCGCGCGGGGTGTGTTCTGCCTGTCGCGCGCGGTCGGCATCCTGGCGCACGCCTGGGAGCAGACCGGACGCAAGGACCGCAACAAGGGGCCGATGCCCAAGCAGTTTGCCTACAAGTATGAAGGCCAGCCGCGCCGCGCGTTGAGCGATACGCCATGATGTATCTCGACACACCGCCACAGCGCGTCGAGACCCGCGTCTTCTCGGCGATGCCGGCGGAGTTTCGACGTCCAGGCGTTCGCTCGGACTGGGCCGATGCCAACCGCGGCGGCAAGCCGGTGGATTGCTTCATCGAGGGGCCGGCATTCGATGCCGCCGGCAATCTTTATGTCGTCGATATTCCGTTCGGCAGCATTTTCCGGATTGCACCGGATGGAGCCTGGTCCTTGGTCGCCGAATATGACGGCTGGCCCAACGGCCTGAAGATCCGCTCCGATGGTCGTGCAGGCGCGCGATTTCATCTTCCTGGAAAGGTCGTTGTCGCGACGGGTAGCGGATCTTCCTTGAGAGGCAGGACATTGTGGGTGCGATCGTGCGTGGGCCGCTCGTCAGTATTCCCCTGGGTGCTAAGGTGTCTGCATGTTCGACTGTAGAACAGTGGTCCGTTCATCCAAATTGCGAATTCAAGCTCTCCAGCTATTTGCGGGGAGTGCAGTGGTCTCAGATGCCGGCGAATGTAATAAAACTATTCCAACAAATCGCCGAAGTCGCAGAATCAAGTGCAAGGTACCATACTGGTAGCGCCCGAAACGGCCGCGACCATTGAAAGGGCTTCTTTGCGGCGATGCGATGATTAGCCACGCCTGCACAGCAACAAACGATGCGTGCGCGGCGAAAAAAAAGGAAGCTGATTATCTCCGCGCGACGAAAAATGGTGCGTCTTGGACTCGCATGGTCGAACAATCTTTGAGAGGATTGGTCATCAGGCAATGGTGCCAGTCAGGAGCGCTGATGATGCGCAACAACATCTTTGACAAGGTCATGCATTCGATCATGCGCGAGCTCGTCGATAAGTTGTGTTCGTGTCGTTCCTGAGTGGCGTCTCAATGCGCAAGCGCGATCTGAACTGAGATCGCTCTAGCTCCTCGAAATCACCAACCTAAAAGGCCGATCGAGCAGCAGCGTCCGCACTCGCTCGTCTCGATCGGCGTGGTCGCATGGTGCTGCCGGACTCAAGCCGCCGGCTATTTCGCTGCCGTGCAATTTTCAAGGGACAAGCAAGATGTCTGCGAACAACAATCCGATCAAATTTGCTTACTGGGTGCCGAACGTGTCCGGCGGCCTCGTCATCTCCTCGATCGAGCAACGTACCAGCTGGGACATCGACTACAATCGCAAGCTCGCCCAGATGGCCGAGAAGGCCGGCTTCGACTACGCGCTGAGCCAGATCCGCTTCACAGCGGGCTACGGCGCTGACAAGCAGCACGAATCGGTCAGCTTTTCACACGCGCTGCTCGCCGCGACCGAAAAGCTCAAAGTGATCGCTGCTCTCCTTCCCGGCCCATGGAATCCAGCATTGGCCGCAAAGCAGATTGCAACCATCAGCCAGCTCACCAATGCGCGCGTTGCGGTCAATGTTGTCTCGGGCTGGTTCCGCGGCGAATTCCATGCGATCGGCGAGCCCTGGCTCGATCACGACGAGCGTTATCGCCGCTCGGAGGAGTTCATCAACGCGTTGCGCGGGATCTGGACGCAGGAGAGTTTCACGCTCAAGGGCGACTTCTATCGGTTCAACGACTATTCGCTCAAGCCGAAGCCGCTCGATCCGCTGCCTGAGATTTTCCAGGGCGGCTCCTCGCGTGCGGCCCGCGACATGGCCGCCCGCGTGTCCGATTGGTATTTTACGAACGGTAACACGCCTGACGGCCTGAAGACGCAAGTCGACGACATCAGGAGCAAGGAAAAGACGTTCGGCAAGAGCTGGCGAACCAAGATCGGCATCAACGCATTCGGCATCGTTCGGCAGACAGAAAAGGAGGCCAAGGATCTCCTCCAGGAGATCCTTGATAAGGCGATCCCGGAGGCGGTGGGCGGCTTCCACCATGAGGTCCAGAATGCCGGCAATGCCAGCCCCGAGCGCGAGGGCAATTGGGCCAAATCCACCTTCCAGGATCTCGTTCAGTACAACGATGGCTTTCGTTCCAATCTGATCGGCACGCCGCAACAAGTCGCCGAGCGCATCATTGAGCTCAAGCGTGCCGGTGCCGACCTGATCCTGCTCGGCTTCCTGCACTTCCAGGAGGAGGTCGAATATTTCGGCAAGCATGTGATCCCGCGGGTCCGCGAGCTCGAGGCGAGGACGCCCGTGCGCGTTCAGGCCGCCGAATAGGCCTGAGGAGAGACAGCGAAGTGGCGGGGATTGCGACAGGAGCGGGCGTGCTTCGTCTGGAGGAGGTTCCTGCAGACGAACAGATCCGTGCAGGGTCCCGAGAGCGCGATGACGTGACAGAGCTCAATAACGAGCGTGCCGTCAGAGCGATCGCGGGGCCGGCGCTCGGACTTGCGAACATTTCGCTGACATTCGGCGGCGTCGCAGCGCTACGCGAGGTCGATCTGGAAGTCGCCCAGGGCGAGATCCTGGCAGTGATCGGACCGAACGGCGCCGGCAAGAGCTCGCTCCTCAACATCGTCACTGGGCTTTACCGGCCCGACCGCGGGAAGGTGTGGTTTGGCGAGCACTCCTTTCGTGATGTGCCGACGTCGAAGCTTGCAGCGCTTGGCGTGGCGCGGACGTTCCAGAATCTGGCGCTCTTCAGGGGACTTTCCGTCTTCGACAATGTGCTGATGGGGCTAGCGCATCGCGTCCGTACGGGTTTTTTGCGGCAGATCGTCGGCTCGCCACTGGCGCGACGGATCGAGGCGGAGAATAGCGCGGTCGCCGAAGAAGTAATCGGCTTCCTGCATCTTGCTGAGGTTCGTGACCGCCTTGCTGGAACGCTCCCTTACGGAGCGCAGAAGCGCGTCGAGCTGGCGCGGGCGCTGGTTGCTCAGCCGAGGCTCCTGCTGCTGGACGAGCCGTTCGCAGGCGTGACTCTTACCGAGAAGCGGGAGCTGTCGCAGCATGTGCGCAGCGCCCGCGATAGTTTCGGCGCAGCAATCGTCCTGATCGAGCATGACATCGGCGTGGTTATGGGCCTGTCCGATCGCGTGGCCGTGCTCGATTACGGACGAAAAATCGCCGACGGCACGCCCGACCGAATCCGCGCCGATCCTGCGGTGATCGACGCTTATCTCGGCGTCGCACATGAGGACGATACGGAGCTTGCGATCTGATGTTCGATTACCAGTTTCTGATTGAGGTGCTGATCGGTGGCCTGCTTTCGGGAGTGATGTACTCCCTTGTCGCGATCGGGTTCGTGCTGATCTACAAGACCTCCGGCGTACTTAACTTCGCACAAGGCGCGATGCTGTTGTTCGCGGCCCTGACCTTCGTCAGCCTCGTCGAGCGCGGCGCGCCATTCGTTGCCGCACTGGCAGCGACGCTGGTCATCATGGTCGTATTGGGCATCGCCACCGAGCGCGCGGTGCTGCGGCCGCTGGTCAACCAACCGCCGATCACCCTGTTCATGGCGACCCTCGGGCTTTCGTACGTCATCGAAGGCGCAGCCCAGCTTCTGTGGGGCACGCAGGTTCATGGCCTCGACATCGGCATCAGCGACACCCCGTTCGAGGTGGCCGGCGTGCTGATCAGTCGCTTCGACCTGTTTGCGGCGGCGGTCGCGGGCAGCCTGGTCGCGCTGTTTGCACTCTTCTTTCGCTATACCCGCACTGGGCTGGCGTTTCGCGCCGTTGCCGACGATCAATTTGCAGCGCTTGCGGTCGGCCTGCGATTGCCACGGGTCTGGGCTGCCGTTTGGACCGTGGCGGGGATCGTCGCCCTGGTCGGTGGGCTGCTGTGGGGCGCGCGGCTCGGCGTGCAGTTCTCGTTGTCGCTCGTCGTCCTGAAGGCGCTTCCAGTCTTGGTCCTCGGCGGGTTCGACTCGGTCGCCGGTGCGATTGTCGGTGGTCTTTTGGTGGGCGCAATCGAAAAGCTGGCTGAGGTCTATGTAGGACCGTTCTTTGGCGGCGGCATTGAGGCCTGGGCCGCCTATGTCGCGGCGCTGGCGCTCCTGCTGATCCGGCCATCGGGCCTGTTCGGGAAGAAGCTGGTGGAGAGGGTGTAAGTCATGCTGGCCCTCACTCCTGCTAAATCGCGCTGGGTCTCCGGTGAGGTGCTGTGGATCGGCCTGGTGATTGTGGCCGCCTACGGCATCGTTCCTCTCGCGGGGACGGACTATCTGCTCGACGCCGTGCTCACGCCGTTCCTGGCGCTGTCACTTGCGGCCGTGGGGCTCAACGTCCTGACCGGTTATGCCGGTCAGGTCTCGCTCGGCTCGGCCGCCTTCCTCGCTGTCGGCGCCTACGCCGCCTATAATCTTCATCTTCGCATCCCCACATTGCCGCTGCTCATCGACCTGGTGCTGGCCGGGGGTGTCGCAGCGGTCATCGGCATCATATTTGGGCTACCGAGCCTGCGGCTGCGCGGGTTCTATCTCGCGGTATCGACGCTCGCCGCGCAGTTCTTCGTACAGTGGGCGCTGACCAAGTTCAGCTGGTTCTCCAACGACAATCCATCAGGGGTAATCGACGCGCCGATTCTCAGTATCGGCAGCATTACGTTCACGAGCCCCGCGGAACGTTACGTTTTCTCGCTGACGATCGTGGTCGTTTTGACCCTGCTGACGCTGCGATTGTTGCGTTCTCAATCCGGCCGCAACTTCATCGCGGTGCGCGACCATGAGATCGCGGCCAAGGTGATCGGCGTACCGCTCTTGCGCACCAAGCTGCTCGCCTTTGCCCTTTCGTCCTTCATCATCGGTGTTGCCGGCGTGCTCTGGGCATTCGCATATTTGCGCACGGTCGAGCCGGCCGGATTCAATCTGGATCGATCTTTCCAGATCCTGTTCATCATCATCATTGGGGGCCTTGCCTCGCTGCGCGGCTCCTTCATCGGCGCCGCCTTCATCGTCGTGTTCCCGCTCCTGCTGTCGCGGATCGGCGCCGCGTTGCTCGGCAACGTGTTCGATTCGGGTGTTCTCGAGATGAGTCAGCGCATCGTGATCGGAGCGCTCATCATTGCTTTTCTGATCGCAGAGCCGCGCGGGCTGATCGCGCTGTGGGACCGCGCCCGCCATCCGGACCGCCAGGCGCCCCGCGATCCCGACTTGAGAGTTGCTTACCCCAAAGGAGCTTGTAATGAACATGTTCAGACGTTTGAAAGTGACTATGGGAGCGGCGCTCGCCGTAGGCCTCGCTAGTACGTTGGCGGTGCACGCCGACGAACAGTTCTTCCCGCTGCAGAGCTATCGCGTTGGTCCCTACGCCGCCGGCGGTACCGGGTTCTTTGGCGGCTTCATCGACTATCTCAACCTCATCAACATCCGCGATGGCGGCGTCAATGGCGTCAAGCTCACCTGGGATGAAGGTGAGACGCAGTACGAGGTGGAACGCGGCGTCGAAGTCTATGAGCGGCTGAAGAGCGGTCCCGGGATTGCGGCGTGGAATCCGCTTTCGGTTGGCATCGCTTACGCCATGATCGACCGCATCACCAAGGACAGGGTGCCACTGATCACCGTCAACCATGGTCGTACTGATTCGACCGATGGCCGCGTGTTCCCTTACGTCTTTCCGCTGCTGCTCAATCCCTACAGCGAGACGTCCGGCATCGTGAACTACATTGCCTCCAGGGAAGGAGGCGCGGAAAAGCCCAAGAGCAAAAAGATCGTCGTGCTCTATCATGGCTCGCCGTACGGCAAGGAGACGATCCCGATCTACAAGCTCCTGGCAGACAAATACGGCTTTGAGGTGGAACAGATCGAGGTCCCGCACCCGGGCAATGAACAGCAGTCGCAATGGCTCTCGATCCGCCGGGCAAAGCCGGACTACGTGGTGTTGCGCGGCTGGGGCGTGATGAATCCGGTGGCGCTCAAGACCGCGCAGAAGGTCGGTTTCCCCGCCGACCACATCATCGGCAACGTTTGGTCCAACTCCGAGGAGGATGTCATTCCCGCCGGTGACGCCGCCAAGGGGTATATCGCGATCACGACCCAGACCTCCGGCGCCGAATATCCGGTGCTCCAGGAGGTGATCAAGACCGTCTATGGCGCGAACAAAGGCAATCTCGACGACAAGAAGCGCATCGGCAGCGTCTATCACAACCTCGGAATCGTGAACGGTATCCTCAATGTGGAAGCTGTCCGGATTGCGCAGGCAAAGTTCGGCAAGCGTACCTTGACCGGTGACGAGGTCCGCTGGGGCTTTGAGCACCTAGCGCTCGATCCGGCGCGGGTGGAGGCGCTGGGCGCCAAGGGCCTGTTCCATTCGATCAACGTCACCTGGGACAATCACGAAGGGGATGGCCGCGTCACTTTCCAGCAGTGGGATGGCAGCAAATGGAAGGTGGTCTCGGACTGGATTGCGCCGGATTGGGCCTCCCTGCGGCCCATCATCGAGAAGTCGTCCGCCGCCTATGCGAAGGAGCACAACATCAAGATTCGTAGCTCCGGCGATGAACCGGTGAGCCATAGCGCAAGGCAACGCTTAGGTTACTGCGGGAGCCTCGGCTCCCGCAGTTTTCAGACGGGGTGAATCCGGGCATGAGTGACGTTCTGCTTTCGGTCGAAGCGTTGGCGGCAACCTACAACCACGCCATTCGCGCCGTAAACGACGTATCGTTTGCGGTTCGACGTGGCGAAATCGTCGCCGTGCTCGGCGCCAACGGAGCCGGCAAGTCGACGACGCTCCAGGCGATCTCGGCGCTGCTGCCGGCTCGGCGTGGCCAAGTGGCCGCCGGGCGCATTCTTTTCGACGGCCGCGACATCGTATCCACATCGCCCGCGAAGCTGGTCCGGGCCGGGATCGTTCCCGTGCTCGAAGGCCGGCATTGCTTCCCCTCGCTGACCGTGGAAGAGAACCTTATCACCGGTGCTATTGGCCGAGACGCAAGGTCTCGCGTGATCCGTGCCGATCTTGACGAAATCTATGAGCTCTTCCCACGACTGAAGGATCATCGCAAGTCGACCTCGGGGCTCACATCGGGCGGCGAGCAGCAAATGACGGCGATCGGTCGCGCATTGATGTCGCGGCCACGACTCCTGGTGCTCGACGAGCCGTCGATGGGGCTCGCGCCGCTCGTCGTCGAAGGCATTTTCCGAGCGCTGAAGCAGCTTAATAGCGAGCAGGGGCTCTCAATCCTGGTCGCGGAACAGAATTCGACGGTTGCGCTGCGCTTTGCCGACCATGCCGTCGTGCTTGAGAGCGGCCGCAGCGTGCTGTCCGGTGCGTCAGTCGAATTGCGCAGCCGCGACGACATCAGGGCCCTTTACCTCGGCGGTTCACCGCAAACCGACGTCGCCGATAAACCGCTTATCCATGCCGCTGCCACACTTTGACGAACACAGGGGAGAATGACCAATGGCTAACGACAATCTGGCGCGCAAGATCGATTCTGACATCTATTCCCGGCTGGATGCCGCGATCGACGCCACCGTAAAGGTCAATGCCGATCGCAATGATCTCGAAAGCCGTTTTCCAAGAGAGAATCTGAGGGCATTGGCGGAAGCCGGCTGGACCGGCGTGCTGAACGAAACACGCTTCGGTGGCCTTGGTCTTGGGCATGTCGATTTTGCCGAAGCCGCTTACCGCATCGGACAGTCCGATGCGTCGACCGGCCTCGTCTACGTCATGCATGTCGGCGCGGCTCAGACGATCAATCTGTTTGGTAACGATGACCAGAAGGAGCGTTGGCTCAAGGCCAACAATGGCGCTTTGCTTGGTACATACTCGACCAGCGAACGTGCCACTGGTGGACACTGGTGGTATAATCTCTCCGAGGCATCGCGCGACGGCGACAATTATCTTCTCAACGCCGAAAAGTCGTTCACGACGAGCTCCGGCCAGGCCGACTTCTATGTCGTGCAGACGCGCTCGCCAAGCGCCAAGGACCAGACCGACATCGTCTTCTTCATTGTCGACGGCAAGTCTGAGGGCATCGACTCCAAGCCTTGGGATGCGCTCGGTGTTCGCGGCAATCACTCGGGCCCGATCCGCTACAGCAACGTACGGGTGCCGCAGCGTGACCGGCTCGGCACTGAGGGGCAGGGGAAGGAGATCATATATGATGGCGTATCCCCGGTCTATCTGATCGGCCTCGGTGCGGTTTGGGAAGGCGTGGCCCGCGGCGCGTTGAACGCAGCCGTCAAGCACGCCACGAGTTTCGTTCACAAGGACCGAAACAAGAGTCTGTCCGACTATCAAGCGATCCGGCAGGAGCTCGGTGCGGCCAAGGTGTTGGTCGAGACCTTGCGGCCGTGGCGCCTGGAGCTCGCGGCAAGGCTGGATGAGCTCTGGCGGGCCGGTAAGCCGCAGAGCGAGATCCTAATCCCTCTGACCGAGTTCAAGGTCCATGCAGCCGAGGTTGCGAATAAGGTCGCAGCAGCAGCACTCACGGTCACGGGAGGTTACGGTTACCACCGCGGCCCGATCGAGCGCGCCTTCCGTGACGCGCGGGCAGCCATCGCCATGGGACCATCAAACGTGATTGCTCGGGACTGGATCGGTAAGGCGCTGGTCGGCCTGCCGCTCGAGCTGTTCTACGAGGGCGGAGAATAGGCCGAAATGCGCCGCGCTATTGGGCGCTGGGCCCCGCGAACGCTGGGCTCAGCGTCACGCGCCGCTTTCCGAATCCGACTTCGAACCGTTCTGGATGATGCGGTCCTGTAGCGCAGGCGCCCCAGTCGCCTCAGCTACAAGTTCGATGGCGCGAAGCCCGCCCGCCTTATGATCGCGTAACAAGGAAGGTGAGCCGCTAAATCCTCTGCACGATGGCAATTCTATTAACGTAGTTGTATCTCGCCACACGCGAGTTCCGCTAAGGTCATTGTCGGATTGGAGGAGACCTCGCATGTTCGACTCCGAAACCACCACCCTTCTGCGCGCGGTTCTGGATGAAGTTTGCAAGGATCTTTCGCTTCATGAGACCGGCGCCAGAACACACGTCGCCTCCAAAATCCTGGAAGCCGCGACCCGAGGAGAGACGTCCGTCAACGTTCTCAAGCAAGTTGGCCTGACGGCGTTGAATAGCGCGCCGACGATGTGGCGCTAGAAAGCTCGCAGGTGCGCTTCCTTCAGCGAGGCGCAGGCTCAGGCGCTGAATTCACCGCAACAGTCAACGTTGATTCAGATGTTTCAACTGCGGTTGCTCGCTAAGTAGATTGCAAGCCTGGGCGTGGATTCCCTAATCTTTCGGTACACATTCACTCCGCCGAAACTCACAGTGCAGCGAGATTGTCTTCCCCGTACCTCAGGCGGCGCGTGCGGAATCATCCATTTGCAGCGCTTCAGCGGACACCTTGCCCGAGGGGCCTGTCTTGAGCTCGAAGCTGATCCGGGCCCCCTCGGCAAGCCCATTGTCGCCGGCCTTCTCAACCGCCCTTTGCTCGCCGCCCGCCTCCAAGTAGTTACTGGTCTCACGCCGTACGTGCATTCGTGCCCGTCGAAGCTATCCCTGCAGCCGATCGATCGACTGCCATCGCTCGCCATTTTGCATTTCAGGGCCGCGAACCCGGGACGGTGATAATGCTTGGCCTGCAGGGTGATCGTGCCGTCGGCTAGGGCGTGTCGACCGTCGATCCCGTTATCCGGCCCCTCCGGAAAAGCCTCGAAGTGCTTTCCGATTTCGCGGCCTATGAGGTCGCGGCGCAAATCCTCAAACTCGCTGTGGGACAAATTCGCGAAATCACAGTTCATGCGACTGGAACTTGCGGAGGATGGCGCGGGGAAGGGGACCTGGTTTAAGAAATGCTATTTTAATCTAGTATTGCTTGATTTTATGGGAGTTTTTCAAACTTGCAAATGGTTTGAAGATATGTCGATATATCAACTATGGATAGACAAAGGGGACAACTCTTAAACCAGCTCGACAAGCTCCTACCTGAGGGGCTAGTGGTCGATTCTGCCTGGCTCAAGCGGCACGGCTACTCCACCCAACTCCAGCATCTGTATGTGCAACGTGGTTGGCTTGAACAGCCAGCCCGAGGGGTCTTCCGGCGGCCGCGTTACAAACTAAGCTGGCAACAAGTCGTCATATCCCTCCAAGGCATTCTGAATTATTCCCCACTCGTCGTGGGCGGACGGACGGCGCTCGAATTGCAAGGGTATGCCCACTATCTCCCGCAATCGACGACCCGCGTCCATCTTTACGGACCCAAGCCGCCACCATCCTGGCTCAGTAAGTTGCCGCTATCCGTCAAATTCATCTACCACAATGATAGACGGCTCTTCAAAAACGACCCCGTCGCGAAGAGCATAAGCAGCGTCCGCTGGAATGTCGAAACCGGCAAGATGACAGACATCACGGCCTTTCGGGGAGGCGACGTAGCTCAACTGAACTGGGGGCAATGGGACTGGCCTCTGACCTTGTCCACGCCCGAGCGCGCCGTCTTCGAACTGCTTGACGAATTGCCCAACAACGAAAGTTTCGAACAGGTCGACGCCCTGCTCGGTGGTCTTGCGAACCTTCGGCCGGACCGCTTGCAGAAGCTCCTGAACGATTGTGCGAGCGTGAAGGTCAAACGTCTCTTCTTCTATTTTGCCGATCGCCACAACCATGCCTGGCTCAAGCGGCTCAACAAGGAGGCTGTCGATCTGGGCCACGGCAAGCGCATGCTCATCAAAGGTGGCGTTCTCGACCCGACCTATCAGATAACGGTACCGGAAGATCTCAATGGCGTTCGATGACATCTACAAAAAGCAGGTCGCGCTGTTGCTGCGCGTTCTCCCGTTCGTCACCGAAGAGAAGTGTTTCGCCCTGAAAGGGGGCACTGCAATCAATCTGTTCGTCCGCGATATGCCGCGTCTGTCCGTCGATATCGATCTGACTTATGTTCCTGTAGCGCCGAGACCCGAATCCCTCGCCGACATCGATGCGGCCATGCAGCGCATCGCAGCCAAAGTAAAAGACAAGATCCCCGGTGCGCAGGTCCATGAGACCCGTAAGGAGGGCGCGATCGTCAAACTGGTGGTTCGCGCGCAGAATGTCCAGATCAAGATTGAAGTCACACCGGTGCTACGTGGCTGCGTCTTCGAGCCGGTCGTGACTTCGGTGCGGCCTGCCGTTGAAAAAGAGTTCGGATTCGCGGAGGCTCGTACCGTGTCTTTCGCCGATCTCTATGGTGGCAAGATCGTTGCGGCTTTGGACCGCCAGCATCCACGCGATCTGTTCGATGTGCGAGATTTGCTCGCCAATGAAGGCATCACGGATGAAATCCGCAAAGCTTTCATCGTCTATCTCCTAAGCCACGACCGGCCGATGTTCGAGGTGCTTGCCTCGCCTCAAAAAGATATCAGCGATGAATTCCTCCATGGCTTCGAGGATATGACGGACAAGCCCGTTTCGAAGGATGACCTTATTGCCGCGCGCAAGACGCTCGTTGAAGAAATTGTTGGCAAGATGCCGGACGCACACCGGAAGTTTCTTGTATCGTTCGAGCGCGGCGCGCCCGATTGGGGTCTCCTCGGCATACCCGCCGCAGCCGATTTGCCGGCCGTCAAGTGGCGTCAGCAGAATCTCGACAAGCTGTCGAAGGAAAAACGCGCCGAACTCGTCACTAGCCTCGAGAAGGTTCTCTTCGCATAGGCTTGCGAATTTCTCGGCGGCGGTTTCGAGAACAGATGAATAGCGATCTTGGGCAACTCCGGGTCACGGCCATAGGCCTCGACGATGAAGGAGATCACGGGTTTAAGAGCCGCAATACGTTCGTTAGCTTGCCGATCGTGAAACTCCGGTCACCTCAAAATCGGTTCGAAACGGCGGAATAAGGATCCCGCGTTCGCGGGGCTTACGTTGACCGCGCCTGGATCTGTCCGACGGCAGGTTGGGTGAAGACGATCTATCGAGTGATCCCGAGAAATTTGTACGCAACGTACAGAGGCGTATGCTTGCCGCGTGGACCGGCAACTCGCTGCTGCAGCCAACGAGTTCGTCACTGTCGCCGTTATCCGCATCGAAATACTCTTGACCAATCGTGAGAACTTATCGATAAAGCTCGACTACTACTGTAGGTTAAGTAATCAAATTTCAACGCTCTACCCGCGAGCGCGCCCATAATTATTTCGTCGCAGGTCATCTGTATATCCGCGGGCTCGATCCTTGTTCGGGAATCCGAGCCTACTTCGCTAGCTCAGTGACGTTCTCAGCAAACTGTGAGGGAAATAACGCGATGTCTGTGCGCGAGCAGCTCTTTACCCTGTTGCGCAACCTCCGGTGGATCACGGTACTGTCGATAGCCATCTCACTATTGCTCTACCTGCCAGATCAGATTCAAGAGCTCTACAGGATAGCTGCTGATGACATTGGTTGGGTGACCGTCAGCGAGTTTGTCGCCCTGGGCGTGATTGCGATAACAATTTGGGTGGGGGCCTTTCAGCTTACCGCTGTAGGGGCCGTAGTGAATTTGTAACATGGCCAAAATGCCCACCGCGCGGCAGCTTCTGCAATCTCAGACCGGGAACTGAGTTGCAGCTTTTGCAGCAGTCGCTTTCGCTGTTCGCCAACTTGATCTGCTCTTCCGCCGATCTGAGCCGCAATAGATCGGTCAGAGAAGCCGCGGGCTATACGCCGCAGGAGGCGCTTCTCACGGGGGCTCAGGATCGGCGCCTTCATCGGGCGAAGATTGCGATTGCGGCTAACAGGACGGGGATCAAGCCGCCTACCATGACCCAGATGCGATAGGTAAGGTCGTCTGCCATGGCACGCACCCTAGCTTTAATGCGCGGCGGGAACCATACATCTGACGCCGACTGATCGCCATGCGGCAGTTCGTGTCAGATCAGTAAGGTCACGGGCCTGCGCAAGGTTCTTTGGCGGGGGGTATTGGCGCCGCGAGGCCGCGCGACCGCGCCATTTGAGGATATTTGCAATCGCGTATTCGATTTATGCAGATCGATACACAAAGGGCGGATACGCGAAGTCGCGCGCGTCGCCCGGAAACCGTGAGCTTCATGGGTTGGAACACCCACATGCCGCCCGAGGTTAGATCGATTGCGCACCATCGCGGCGGCGCTGACCGCGCGCTGGATTGGAGGCAGCACATGAAAATCGTGGACGAAGACGGCGAGATCATCGCCACAGCGTCGGATGAGCATACTCTAATCGGCGGCCACCACCGCCTCGCGGTGGCGGCCAGCCTTGGTAAAAAACTGTTCTGGCGAGATACCGGCGAACCAGTGAAGCTTGATAACTTCTTCAAGCATTATGGAAGTTCTCTTCGACATACAGCCTAGGCCCCTCGTTGAGCGTATCGCTGTTCGGGTCAACAGCAGACAAACGCCGCCGAACCCATGTTCGTTTGGTGCCACTACCGGTGCCGTCGTCTACAGAAGGGCCTAGCAGGACGACGGGCGATAATGTCTCGCTCACTTGCCCTGAAATGGACCCGCAGAGCGGGACCGCTTGAACCGGTTTGTTGGTTGGAAACTGACCGCTCCTGATCCCTTTCTATCACGCTGCCAGAGTCTCTGTCTGCTGCAGTTGCTGTGGGCATGTGGTCAACGCGTCAGCGTTGTCCACTATGTCCACAGCCTTCGCGGCCTGCATCCGTTCGCGCCAAACCGCCATCGGCGTGCGATAGCCGTGCGCCTGATGAAGGCGACGATCGTTGTAGAAGGCGATCCAGCTCGCGACCCCTGCCTTGGCCTCGCGGCCGTCGGCATAACCCTTGAGATAGATGTCCTCATGCTTGAGCGACCGCCACAGCCGCTCGATGAAGACGTTGTCCATCCAACGACCACGGCCATCCATGGAGATCTTGATCCCTGCGCCCGCCAACGCGCCGGTGAAGGCCGCACTGGTGAACTGGCTGCCTTGGTCGGTGTTGAAAATCTCCGGCGTGCCGTACTTCGCCAGCGCCTCGTCCAGAGCCGCCACGCAGAACGACACGTCCATCGTGTTCGACAACCGCCATGCCAGAACCGCACGGCTCGCCCAGTCGATGATGGCGACGAGATAAAGAAAGCCGCGGCCGATGGGCAGATACGTGATGTCGGCTGCCCATACCTGGTTTGGCGGGTCGATCGTCAAGTTGCGCAACAGGTAGGGATAGATCTTGTGGCCCGGCGCCGGCCTCGTCGTGTTCGGCCTTGGTCCCAGCGCCGCGATGCCCATCTTGCGCATCAACCGCTGCACGCGCTTGCGATTGACCTGAAGCCCCTCAGCCTTCAGCATCGCGGTCATTTGCCGCGAGCCCAGGAACGGCCAGGCGGTGAACAGCTCGTCGATCCGCCGCATCAGGGCAAGGTCGTTGTCGTTGGCCGGCCGTGGCGGCCGGTAGACACCAGAGCGCGCGATGCCAAGCAACATGCATTGCCGGCGGATCGACAGCGCCATGTCGGCGCGATCGAGCATTCCTCGACGGTCCGGCGTGCTCATCTTCCGGACCTCCGCGCTAAAAAATCGCGCTCGACTGTCAGTTGTCCAATCTTGGCGTGCAGCTTCTCGATCTCGCGTTCGCGAGAGTCCTCGCTCTCCCGCCCGACACCCGCGTCAAAGGCCCGGGCCGCTTGGTCCAGCAGTTGCTTCTTCCAGGCATAGATCTGGTTCGGGTGAACCGCATAGCGCTGGGCCAGATCGGCCACCGTCGCCTGCTCCCGCACCGCTTCCAGCGCGATCTTTGCCTTCAGTGCCGCGTCGATCTTGCGTCTCGTCTTCGTCGTCATCATGCGCTCCGTCTATCAAACGAAGCAGCCCCTTCCAACCAAGCACGTGGTCCCAAAATCAGGGTCCATTTCAGTCCGGTGCGGTTCACCCTTACCGCAGGTCAGAAGGGCGATGCACCGCAAGCCGCCGCCTTGATCGAGGGATTGCCTGCCGAGGTCGTCATGGCCGATACCGCCTACGACGCCGATCACTTGCGCCAAGCTATCGCCGCCAAGGGGGCGCTCGCCGTCATCCCCAACAACCCGTCACGCGCGCTCAAACACCCACTCGACAAGCACCTCTATGCCCAGCGCCATCTTGTTGAATGCTGCTTCTCAAAGCTCAAGCAGTTCCGACGTGTCGCAACCCGCTTCGAAAAAACGGCCCGGAATTACCGGGCCGTCGTCACTCTCGCAGCCATTGTCCTATGGATGCGCTAGTGTCCACACCACCTAAAGCGAATTCAGCATACGAAACCCGAAAAACGGAAATTGCAAATATCCAGACATCCCACGGTCGCGCGTACCCCGCGTTTGGCCCGGCCCCGGGGGACCCGGCTTGATTTGTCGCCGTCGAGCATCGAGCACGAGAGGCGCCATCACGTCAGTGCGCCATTCACGAACATCGAGCGCGCCAGCTTAACGGCGGTAGCGCGGCTGATCCGACTAACGCTCGTTCATCAACATGGACTGTTCACTTAGGTACGGACCTTTACTCAGTGCATGGCGTCTATGCGCGCGCGAAAGACGACCCATGTTAGAAAACAGTGCACACCGTCAGCATGACCGATCCGTCCAATCCCCACGCCCAGACTGCCGTGCAGCTCTTGGTCTGGGCCCTGGAAGAAATCGAAAAAGCCGGCAACATGGAAGCCGCACAACACGCGCGAAGCGCATTGGACGCGATCCGAAAGAGCATCCAGCTGGACAATTTGGTCCCGCGCAGCATCACTGAACCCTGACGCAGGCCCGCTGCATACCCCAGGTCTTCAAACGTCTCGATCACCTCTTCGGCTCTTTGGCCGGACCGGACGTTCACGGCGTGCGCCGCTGCTGAAGGTCCAGAGCCGGTAGGCTTCGTCCTCGTAGGGATCATCACCTGTCGGCGGCGGAATAAGCTTCACCCGCCGCCCTCAGGACGAGGGCAATGTCGGACACCGCCTATCAAGGTGCCACCCAGGGACGTTGCGTCGCCTCCGTTGTGCCGGGCGCGTTATCCACCGCAAGCTGTAGCGGCTTGCCTTGGCCGTCTTGGCCGGGCGATCCTATGCCATGGGGAGCAAATCACGAGAGACCATCTACGGCGCATCCGTCCGCGCGGTGGCAGAACGGGCGGCAGAGGCGCGCAAGCAGGCAGACCGCCTAACATGCGAGGCGTGGAATAAGCGGATGCTCTGCTTTCGGGGACCGGCGCAGCCATCGCCCACCCTGGGCGATGCCCTCAATGCGGGTTACCTCTATCTCGAAGTCCGATGTCTCGGTTGCGACACCAATCAGACCGTCGCCTGGACATCGTGCGGCGACCGAAGTGAACGCCGGTTCACGAGCCTGGAGCGCTACATGCGGTGCAAGGACTGCTCGGAGGTTCGTGGCCCTCCGTACAAGCGCAGCCATCTGGTGGCGCTGCGATCAACAAAGATTTCAGCGAGCGATCCACCATCGACTTGGTGGCCGGGAGAACGATGAACGTGCCATCGTCCGTACCGTTTATTTTGGGAGTTTTGCTCACTACCGCAGTTGCGTCAGTCATCGCGCTTTTCGTCTCGCGCGATGCAGCACAAACTTGGGATATTTTAAAGCTCGCCTTGCAGGGTATCGGAGCTTTGATATTCGCGCGCTACGGTGTCGTCTGGGCATTTGAAACATTTAAGTCTCAGAAGCGATGGGAGAGAGACGCGGCCACTTTCTCCAACGTACTTGCGGCTCTTCGCGAAATGGAACGAGCAAATGAAATATTGTGGGATGATGCCATCCACGCGAAAGACTACACCGATGAATACGTAAACGACGCGAAGGAGCGGTGGCGTGTTGCGAAAAAGAAATTCGAGGAGGCTGCGACAGGTTCTGTTTTTCTTCCCGATGCGATTTCCACCATCGTACTGCAACTCGAAGCGGACCTTGCGAACGCGCCAATGCCTGACACGTATCAAGAACACATCGATAACCGTGGATACCTCGTGTCTCAAGCATTGAAAAATTTAGAACGCAAGAAACGTTTGCTTTAGGCGCGGCCGAAATTCCATGTGCAACCTTTATTCAATCACCACCAACCAAGCCGCCATCGCTGCGCTATTCCGCGTCGTCAACCGCTATGTCGGCAACCTCGGGCCGATGCCGGGCGTGTTTCCTGATTATCCGGCGCCGGTGATCCGCAACACCGATACGGGCACCGAGATGACCCTGATGCGGTGGGGCATGCCGCCGGGCGGGCCGCCGGTCACCAACATCCGCAACACGTCGTCGCCGCACTGGCGCGGCTGGCTCAAGCCGCAGAACCGCTGCCTTGTCCCGGCCAACAGCTTCGCCGAGTACGCGCCGGAGCCAAACCCCAAGACCAAGAAAAAGGATGTGGTCTGGTTCGCGCTGAACGATGACCGGCCGCTATTCGCCTTTGCGGGCATCTGGACGACCTTCAACGGTGATCGGGGCACGAAGTCCAAACCGGTGCCAGGGCCGTGGCCTTGTCGTCGGACAGGAACGGGCCGTTCAGCACCTCGATGCAAATCCGGCCGTCCCTGGATCGGCTCAAAGGCACGGGCGTAGTCCATCAAGCGCCGGGCGGCCTTTTCGGGATCGGCGTAACTGCGGTCTTCGGTCAGCTTTTTCTTGCTGCGGTTCGATCTTCCTTGTCTGGCCCTCTCATGACGATCATCAGCACGTCATCCGGCAACGGTCGCTGGGCTACGTTCACTCGTCCCTCTTACGTTTGCGCGCCAGGCATAGCGACTAGGCCTTCCAGCCCTTGGTGTGGCACCGCCTGGCCGATTCTGTCATGCCAATTCGGCGCGATCTCGCTCCGGCCGCACCGCAGACCTTGCAGACAAAGCGCCAGCCGACCCGGGACCATGGCCGGTGTTGGGGCAGGGTGTCGAGCGGGAAGTCGACCGTTCGCCTGCAGCCATGGCACTGGATGTTGCAGGTGACATGCCCCTCGGCGAGCCATTCGGCCGGGCTGCGGGGCGGGTAGTGGCCGGACCAGCGAGTGTAGCGACGTCGGGGCATGCCCGATCAAAGCGGCCCGAATCCCAAAGGCTCTGAGGCTTGCTATGGAAGAGCACAGATAAATCTGCCTTTCGTTCACGCTTTAACGCTCCAGCGACCCAATGAAATCAATGCGTTGGCCTTCTGTTGCGATATCGTCAAGTCAGAGTTCGCCGAAGCCGCTTACCGCATCGGACAGGCCGACGCATCGACCGGCCTCGTCTACGTCAAGGGTGAATTA
Organism: Bradyrhizobium sp. CCBAU 11386; assembly: GCF_028128955.1. Classification (NCBI taxonomy): domain Bacteria; kingdom Pseudomonadati; phylum Pseudomonadota; class Alphaproteobacteria; order Hyphomicrobiales; family Nitrobacteraceae; genus Bradyrhizobium; species Bradyrhizobium sp. CCBAU 11386. Next base: position 94,436 of record NZ_LBKA01000014.1, on the reverse strand, counting down.
CTCGATCCGTCACGGATCACGCACGAAGATATGTCCGGGGCCGATCGGAGAGGCGGCCGCGGGGGAGGGGTCAGGAAGGGCTGAAGACGATGGCGAAATCGGAAGGATGAGCCGCGCTTCCAGCCCGACGAGGCTGAAAGGAGCCCGCTCATGACCCTCTCACCGATCCGCAAGGTCTATCAGGGCATCGCCGACCGTCGGCAGATGTTCCGCATGTTCGATCGCCACGCGCAGCGGCCGAACCGCTCCGAGAACGACGACAGCGTTCTGCGCCTATTGTTCACTTTCTGACAGCGACACAAATCCTGTCATTTGCAAAAAAAATTGTCTCAGTGGCCCCATTTCGATCTTTTCCAGACTGTTCAGGACGTTCAACAGGAGCGAGGCAGTTGGCACGGCCATTGCTATTAAGAACTCGGTCGGGGACTCAGATGCGCTCCGTGGCCTCACTGAGACAAATTGCATGTTGTGTAGAGGGTAGCCTCGTCAAGTCGGCCAAAGCGATCAGATCACGGATAACCGCTGCTTGAAGTGGAGTGGCCAAAGACTGCTTCTGCTTCGCTCTTCCGCACCATTTGACCGGCTCGTTGTCGTGCTAACGAACAAGTTCAAGACCTCATCAGAAGCCGTCGATCAATAAGAGCTAAGAAATCCGCTCTTAATCAGGACGCATAGAAAGGTCGACAATGTCGCAAGCTATCGAAGGCAATCGCGACGTCAGCGTGCGGGAAGAAGCTGCGGCTGCGCTCTTTCCAAGAGCTAACTCCTCTTCAGACGGTGACTTTCTCCGCTACTGCTGCCGAGCCAGCGATCGGTCGTCCGCATTAGCGGCGATTAAGACGAGAACCGAGGAGGCGATCAAGAAGACAGGGGTCGGCTTACAGCTATCCTCCGAAAACTTGAATGGTCTCGATCTATCAGGAGTCTCGTTGCGACGATGTATTCTGAATCGCGCGCAACTCCACGGTGCGAAGTTGGATGGAGCCGATCTGTCCGAGTCCAATCTTATCTGCCCAGGCCTAGAGAAGACGAGCTTCCGTAGCGTCAATCTCGACTTTGCGTATATGCATGCAATTGCCGCGCAAGTGTGCAATTTCGACGGTGCAAGCTTGTGCAATGTTATCGATGCAACTGGAAGCCTCTTTCACGGCTGCAGCATGAGAAGAGCGCGTTTCGACAACGCATTATTGAGTGGCGTTCTCTTCTACCAGTGCGATGCGGATCATGCTGTCTTCGATGGCGCCGAACTGCAAGGAACAAGCATCAATGAATGCTTCCTCCCTCATGCTTCTTTTCGATTTGCTAAGTTGAACCAGGTGACGTTGACGAAAGCGCATCTGGCTGGATGCTCTTTCTTCCAGTCAAGGGGAGAGTGCCTATCGATTATGCGCCCCACGTCAGTCAATGACCTCGTTCTAGAGAGCGCCCATCTTCCTTATCTGAGGTTCTCCAAAGTAGCCGGACATATTCTTGCAAAAGGACTAAGCGCTCCGTTTGCTGAGTTCAGCCTTTCAAATCTGTCAAAGGCGGAGCTCGAACAGGCAGACTTAACGGAGGCCCGACTTCTATCCGTCAACTTAGACAGCGCTAACCTCGTAGGCGCGGTGTTGAACGGCGCGTCTATTCGCTCTTGTCAGCTTGATAAAGCCGACCTGTCTCGTGTGTCAGCGGAAGCGATTTCCATCGCCGAGAGTACATTGCGATCCGCAAAGTTCAACGGATTTCGTGCCCGCTGCGCATTTATACGCGACTGCGACATGGCAAATTCAGACTTTTCACAGGCTTATCTCTACCGATCGATGATTACCGGTGATCCCCCGCAATCAATGGCGTTGAATCATGTTAATCTCGAGGGGGCCAATCTCGTCCAGTCGTATATAGCGGCAGGAATGAGCGACAGCAACCTGGAGGCGACGCGTGCCGCATACGTGCGGATGAATCAATCGTCTCTCATTAATGCGAACTTGAGTGGGATGTCACCGTTCCAGGCAAGCTTCGTAAAGACGGACTTTTCGGGCGCAAAAGTCACGACATTTGAACCCCCCTTTTTTGCAGACCGATGTCCCGGGCTCGATGGTGCATTGAAGAGAGCTGGAAAGCAGCAGAATGGACCCTCAGAGTATTTGGCTGAGTTCTCATCGTTGATGAGACGTGGCCGAAAGGGATCGACTTGATCCGACTAAGACCAACCGAGAGAAAAACGATGTCGCAGTTGATTGAACTGAAAGAAGAACAGCAAGATGCGTCATGGGCTGCGACTGAACGGTCAGGCACGTTGTCGCTAATTTCCGCCTTCAACCTGTGTTATGCTGTCGATGCTGCCCGTCGCGTCGGTCTTACGTCATATCTCGTTGAGCACCAGTCGATCGAGATAACTATTGACCCAGGCTGCCAGTTAGGTGATCCGCATCTGCTTTCGCACCTCCTCCAATATTTCGCGATACATGGTCTACTGGTCGCGTCCAATGAAGGCTATAAGCTCACAAGCAGAGGAAAGGAACTGTTCTCGAACGTTAGTCTCGCGCAGATTGGCTTCTACGTAGAAGCGTACGGCCCAGTGGTATCTCGGCTAGATGCTCTCATCACACGAAAGGCAACGTATGGGCTCGACGTGCTGCGAGATGGCGGCGCCCTAGGAGAGCATTGTGCCACACTGTTCGGTGAGTACCATACCGACACCGTCCTCCGAGCCTTGACCGAAATCGATGCCACAACGATTCTAGATGTTGGCTGCGGCGCTGGCCAATTCCTGATAGACGCGTGCCTTCGCTCTCCTCGGCTGAAGGGCATTGGCTTGGATATCTCTGCGCCTGCGATTAAGCGCGCGCAGGAGGCGGCAGCGGACTTGAAAGTGGCCGATCGAATTCAGTTCCTTGTAGGCGACGCATTTGACATCGATAGTTGGCCTGCTGAATGCACCTCAGCAGATGTCCTGACGGCAGTTGGCGTGTTACACGAACATTTCCGCGATGGTCGGGATGCCGTTATCTCAATTCTGAACGAATACAATAAGCTGTTTGCAAAAGGACTTAAGGCCTTCATCCTGGGGGAACCGGAGCTCCGCTACGATCTAGTGAAGAATGATGCCGATCTTTATCTTGTGCATATCTTTACAGCCCAGGGGTTTCCGCACGATCGCGAAAGCTGGCTTCACGTAATCGGACAATCTGAACTGTCCTGCTCGAAAGTATTTTGCCGACCTAACGCGGGTCCTCGTTTCAACTTCTTTCAGCTTATACCGAGTGACTCCGCTACAATCGGTCGGAGGTTGAAGGACAATCGAGCTCCACATCAAGAACGATTCTAGCAGATCGTGGGCAACAATGCACAGTTGTCATTGTCAAGCGACCTGTGCGTTAACAGAGCGAGCAAGCAATATGCATCTATCTTCTCTGCCAGATGGCAAGATGTTCATCACGGACTTGGTGAGACGAGGAAAAAGCATTGGCGCAGTGCCAACCATGGGCGCATTGCATGCGGGGCACGCAGAACTAATTAGGAGGGCCGCAATCGAGAACGACGTGGCGATTGTAACTGTCTACCCGAACAAGATCCAGTTTAAGCCGGGCGTCAACTATGATTTCAACTTAGAGGAAGATATTGCGTTTGCACTACGTGCTGGTGCGTCTGCCGTGATTTCGTCAAATGACACCGAGATGTTTCCGTCAGGATATCGAACATTTGTATCTCAAGGCGATTATCAAATTCGTTTGGACGGCCCTCACGGGTTCTTAAAAGAAGCGGTCACTGGATGCATCCGTTGGATCTGTTATACGCGACCAACTCGCAGCTATTTTGGTTTGAAGGATATCGGGCAGGCGCTACTCGTCAGGCGAGCCGTCGCAGACCTGCTTCTTGATTGCGAAGTACGACTCGTGCCGACGGTGAGATCCAAAAATGGAGTGCCAATTTCATCGAGGTTGCGACGCTTCAACCATTCTGAGCTTGATGAGCTGTCGTGCCTCTACACGGCGCTAAACCATCTGAGGAAAGAGATCGCCCGAGGAGCGTCTTGCGTCAAAGATCTGATAGAATCGGCAAGGTCACTGATCACCCTCCGGCAGTTTGAACTGGAGTTTCTTCGAATTGTTGGCGCTGACAGCTTTGAAGATCAAGACAAGATTGAGCTCCCCTTCATAATTATCGGAGCGGTGCGGGCTCATGGCCTCAGGGTCTTTGACAACATCTTTGTTCCAGATCGCGCAACACTCTTGGATGGTCCTCCAGACGTCTGGGTCGATCTGCCCGAACGATGAGAGTTTGACGACTATGCACAATCTAGGGACAGACCAGATCGACCCCGCGAATTCATGAAAAAAGCTCTTGGTACATGCCCATGGGTAATCATAGCTAGCTCCGGATGGCGCCGATGACTTTATAGCGCGCTGCAGAAGCGAGTACGGACTGCCGATCTCCGGCTTGATGTGCATGCCACCCCTCAATGAGGAGCCGCAGATGCATTTCCGCGTCACTGCCGAAGTGGCTGCGCGGAATCATCTGAAGCTACTCTCCATGGGAATGAGTACAGATTTCGAAATTGCAATCCAGTATGGGGCGACGCATGTGCGCGTAGGTTCTGGCATCTTTGGTCGAAGAGCAGGTCACGTTTCGAGTTAAGACGGGGCAACACACGTCAGTTCGTAGAGCGAGCCGCTCCAAGCATCCTGAGTGCAGGCCTCCAATTACAAGGGTATGGATGTCCGGCCGACGCAATCGGGATGGCGCTACCGATCACCCAGTACTTTTCGGACTTCAGTGTGACCCCGCTGATGCCAATACACAACTCTGACCGCGCGCTCACTCGCGCATGGATGGATGTCGTCCCAATCGCGAGGGAACTTCAAGAGCGTAAGTACACCGATCGTCTCAAAGGCAGACCTAGCGTTCGTCATCGGTGCTCGCAGAGCCGCGATTCTCCGATCGGTTGCCGTGCGGTCGAAGGCCTTCAGTATCTGGCGTCGCGCTGGCGCGGGCCTTCGCGACCACACAACTTGGCCTTGCGAGCGTCATGGCAGAACAGTCGTCCCATTCTGCCCACCCCCGGGACCTGGAATTTGGCACAATCGACGCCGTCGGGAGGGCTCCACTCCACCCGTTACGCCGCTTACGCGCGCGCTGCCGCTCATCATCGCCGGCTTGTGGCGGCGGAACTCGCCGGCGCGGCGTTCGGGGTCGACTATCTCATCCAGATGGCGCAACAGGTGTTTCGGGTCGATCAGATGTTCGTCGGCTTGATCGTGCTCGGCGCGATGGGGTTCACGGCCGACCTCCTGTTCGAACGCAGCGTACGTCGGCTGCTGCCCTGGTACGGCGCCGAGAGTTCCGAGCGGAAGGGCGAATCAGTCGAGCAGGGCCGGTCGATCGCGCACTGACGCAAGGCGAAAGCAATTCATTGCGGGCGGCAGCCGCCCAGGCCGGCGTAAGAGCTCGAGCAACGAGAATGGGAGGTGAACGTGCAACCAATCCAGGTCGAACTGGGCGACAATTCAACGGCGCTGGCCTTGACCTCGCCGGACTGCGGAACCCTGGTGCTCGGCGCGGAGACGCTGCGCCGCGCGAGCCGTGCGGCCAGCGAAATCCGCCGGCAGGTCGACGGCATCGAGCTGATGATTGCGCCGGGCTTTCATGTCGCGGGCTTCGAGCCGATCGGGAATTACGCATTGAGGCTGTTGTTCTCCGACGGGCACGATACCGCGGCATCTATCCCTGGTCCTATCTGCGTGAACTCGCAGAACAGCAGCCAGCCTGAGGTCGCGAGATGGACGGAATCAATCGCGACCTGATGGAAGTTGCTTGCGACGTCCTGGTGATCGGCGGGGGACGGCGGGGCCGATGGCGGCGTACAAGGCCAAGCGGAAGAATCCCGCCGCGCGCGTCGTCTTGCTGGCAAAGGCTAACGTCAAGCGCTCGGGCGCAATTGCGATGGTAGCGTTCGAGGGTCGCTTCCGTGATCGTGCGGTTCAATGCGCACGACCTGTCCATTGGTCCAGGGATGCTTGATCGTGGTCAGCCGATGTTCGATCCCGTTCTCTTGGCATCGCATATCGAACATATGCGTCACGTACCTTGCCGTCGGGCCGTCCGCATAGCGCGGCGGGAAGGTGAACTGGATCCCATTATCAGTGAGCACCGTGTGGAGCGTGTAAGGGACAGCCGCCACCAGAGCTTCGAGGAAGGCCGAGGCTGAGGTCCTTCCGGCCCTCTTGACCAGTTGCACGAAGGCAAACTTGCTGGTGCGATTGATTGCGACGTAGAGGTAGAGCTTGCCTTCAGCGGTGTGGAGCTCAGCGATGTCGATGATGTGGAAATAGCCGATCGGATAGACCTTGAACGTCTTTTTCGAAGGTTTGTCGCCTTCGACCTCCGGCAATCGGTTGATGCCGTGGTGACGACGCGGAAAAAGTCTGGTTTCAGGTGCCAGAAGTTTGGCTGGAACGCGAACCCGTCGAAGCGGATGCCGTCGCTCTGAAATGATCGCGAAAGGTTTTGATCGTGCGTGAGTCTTTCACGCTGGACATTCTTCAAGAAAGTCGGGGCAATAGCGGTGTGCCGCCCGAACCAAACGTCTGAGACAGGTTGACTGCTCGACAAGCCGCCCAGCTACATTCATACCACCTTCAATCTCGCCTGCGCTTATCCTTCGAACGTGGAGGCCACACGTTCGAATCGTATTGGGTACGCCATACTACGCCAGCTCGCGCGATGGGGGCCTTTGGTGCCTTTTCTCGCGCCATTGAACTGACTGCAGTGCGGCTACGTCACGCAGCCGAACCAATAGGGCTGACGCGCCCGATACGTTCGCGGTTACGAGCAGAGTATATTGCGTCCCAGATATCGCTTCGACGTTGAACTTAAGCCGGAAAACTGGACTGTTGCCAAACATGCGGGCAAGGATAAGCGGTCGGGGCCGTGACTGCCCCTGCGGTCGTTGTCCAATTCGTTGATCTGCTTGCGCGCTGCACGCCCATGGCCTTTGCCAACGCCGTCTGCGTAAGGCCCATCGGCTCCATGAATTCCTGAACCAGAAGTTCTCCGACGGTTGCCGACTTGCGCTTCGTCATCAACATGGAAAACCGCAGCGATAGTTGTGATTATCGAGATTGACTTCCGATGCGTCACCGCGGCTGCCATCCCATCGAGAGATGAGCCGCCATTGGCTGTTGATGCGGATCGAGTGAAATCTCTGCAGCTTGCCGCGCAGCTTCTCGAAGTGGTTGCTGGACTGCAGGAGGAGGTGTGGAGCATCATTCTGAGCGAGCACCTCCTATCAGAGGTGCGTTTCACAGCGTAAGGCAAAAAAGAGACGATCTATAACCATTCGCTCTGTAGCTCTCCCCTCTACTCGCCTGATCCGGCTCGCGAGATCAGTTTTCAGCATTTCAAACACTCTATCTGTAATTGCCGGGTTCATATTCGTCTGTGCATTGCTTCTTCTCCTGACAAGGAGACCGGATGCCTTTGCCTTGAACTTCGGTGCCTCAATTCAGGTCGATCTCATCTCTCCCGCAGCGTGTAAAACAAATCGTCCCAATAGCCTCAGGAGCGGCGGGACATTTCTTTCGTCCATAGGCAGAAGCGTGGAAAACGCGCGTCGTGAGCTGATCCCGTTACGGGCGCGATCGCATTCATTCTTTGCACTTGAGGATGTAGCTGCTGCATCGGAACCAACTCTCTGGACCTGAGCGGTCGTATGACCTGCGAACCGTTCAGTGCCCGCAAGGCAACTTGATCATGAAGCTATCGTCGGCGTATCGGCTCAGAGACTACAATTCCAGAGGATATTTGCGACCCATCAGGGCTCGGTCGAGCGAAGAGACTGCCAAGCGGCATCGCGAGCTCGCGGAGGGCGCTGCGGCGAAAAGCAGCTCATGCGCTCGCAACCTAAGCTTCGGCCGGCGCGATCCTCACGACGTCTTGCGACGTCGGAGCCAAGCCCCCGACATATCGCTCGATGTGCGTGGCCAGATGGTCCGCAGCCGGAAACGCGCCGACCTGGCGCCGCCAGAGAACGAGATCGACCGATGGAAGGGGCGGCATGCCGTCGCGCTCGCTCAATCGACGCAGCCCAGTTACCTTGACCGATTCCGCGAACACGGTGACCGCCGCGTCTGCGAGCGCCATGGCTTCCATGCCCGCGATGCTTTCAGACACGCATGCAATGCGCCAGGCGCGGCCGGCATTGTTGAGCGCATCGAGTGCGTAGTCCCTGTAGAGGTTTCCTTCGGGCAGGAGCGCCAGCGGCACGGTTTTCTCCCTAAAGGCGGTTCCCGAACTCGACCCGAGCCAGACCAGCGGTTCAGTTCGCAAGAGCGTGATGGACGCGACGCTGGGATGCACGTTAGGCATGCGCGTTGCGAGCGCGATGTCGATTCGTCCGGCCGAAATCTCCTCGGCCAATTGCGCACTGAGCGCGCAGCGGACCGTAACCTCGATTCCAGGATAGGCGCCCTTGAAGCTTGCGAGGGTCTGCGGAAGCAGGGAGGCTGCATACAGGTCCGGACATCCGAGCGTAACGCGGCCCGCGATTTCTTCGCTCGCCAGCCGCGAACGTGCGTCGTCATGCATCTTCAACATCTGCCGCGCGTACGGCAGCAACATCTCGCCATGACGCGTCAGGCGCAGATGGCGCAGACCGCTCTCGAACAAGGGATGGCCGACGGCATCGCTCAACCGGTTGAGTTGGAGACTGATCGCCGGTTGGGTCCTGTTGAGTCGCCGCGCGACGCGCGTCACGCTCTGCTCTTCGAGCAGCATGACGAACGTCCGCAGCAGGTTGATCTCGAGCACCCCGGTCATGGACGAAGGATAAATAAAACTTTGCTTCTCGCAAAGCACAATAAATTTGCTTGGCGGGAAGGACCAAAATAGCGTTTCCCAGAAGAGCGAAATTTATAGCCTCACCCGGCAAAAGCAAATGTGCTTAAGTTTTGAGCAGCGCATCGAACCTACTAACCTGGCCGCCAAAGGCCGGTTTTGTGGAAGCTGTTAGGCCGATGCAGGACCTGCTCAGCATCAGCCACGTCAGCAAGCACTTCGGCGGCGTCGCGGCGCTCAATGACTGCTCGCTCTCGTTTGCGGCAGGACGAGTGACGGGCATCATCGGGCCGAACGGTGCGGGCAAGACGACGCTGCTGAATATCGTCAGCGGACTAGTGAGGTCCGATCGCGGCTCGATCGATTTCGACGGACGCGACATCTCGTCACTCGCCATGCACCAGATCGCCGCGATCGGACTGGTCAGAACTTTCCAGATCGCCCGAGAGCTCGACGGCCTGACCGTGCTTGAGAATCTATTGCTGTCAGCCCCGCATCAAAAAGGCGAAGGCGCCACCGCGGCGCTGTTCATGCCAGGTGCCGTCAAGCGGCAGGAGCGGGACGTCGCGGCCAAGGCGCGCAGGATCCTTGAGCGCCTCAGCCTGTGGCATCTTGCCGATCAATCGGCCTCGGCCTTATCAGGGGGCCAAAAGAAGCTCCTGGAGCTCGCGCGGGTGCTTCTGCTCGACCCGAAGCTCATCCTGCTTGACGAGCCGGCCGCAGGCGTCGCGCCGCCTCTGCTCAAGGTAATCATCGGCGTCATCCGCGACCTGAACGAGGATGGCATCTCATTCGGCATCGTTGAGCACGACATGCACCTCATAGGCGAGCTCTGCCACGACGTTCACGTGCTGGCCGAAGGCGCAACACTGTTGTCCGGATCGTTTGCTGAGGTCACGTTGGACAAGCGCGTGATTGACGCCTATTTGGGGTTGCCGCTGTGAATGGACAGCTTCCCATCGCTGCTCTGTCGGTCCGTTCGCTTCACTCGGGCTATGAGGGTGGCGGCGACATCGTCCGAGGCATCAGCTTGGATCTTTACTCGCAGACCATCGTTGCCGTGATCGGTCCGAACGGCTCCGGCAAGTCGTCGTTCGTGAAGACGCTCGCCGGCCTGCTCCGCTCGCGCGATGGTTCGATCGAGGTGAGGGGACGCGCAGTGACCGACCTCTCGCCGGCCAAGCGCGTGAAGGCCGGCCTTGCCTATGTGCCGCAGGAGGGAAATGTATTCCGAAACCTGACGATCCGCGAAAACCTGAAGCTCGCCACGGAATTCCTGCGCGGCCGCAACGGTGTGGGGCCGGCACAGGAAGAGCAAGTTCTGTCATTGTTTCCGGAGATCGCACAAAGGCCGAAGCTTTTGGCGGGAAACCTGTCCGGCGGTCAACGGCAGATGCTCGCATTTGCTTGCGCGCTTCTGTCCAATCCCGAAGTTCTGCTGCTCGATGAGCCGACGGCCGGCCTTTCGCCCAAATTCGTTGCCGAGACGATGCAGGCGGTCGCGCGTGTGCGCGAAGCTGGCGTGACCATTCTGCTTGTCGAGCAGAACGTTGCGGCGGCACTGCGCATCGCGGACGAGGTCATGGTGCTTGTCGCCGGTCGCAACAGCTACAAGGCGTCGTCCTCCGTCGTATCCGGCGCTGATCTTGCCGATCTTTTCTTCGGAAAGAGCAGGTAGACTCATGATCGGCCAGTTGGTCGTCAACGGTTTGGCCACGGGCCTGTTGCTGGCATTGCCTTCGCTTGCCCTTACGCTCGTGTTCGGCATCCTGAAGTGTCCAAATTTTGCGGTTGGCGCGACATTGACGCTGGGCGCCTATGCTGCATGGGTTGGCAACACTCTTTTCCATCTGCCTCTGGTTGCCGCGGGCGCTGCCGCTGCTCTGATCGTAGCCGGTGTCTCGGTGCTGTGCGACGTGCTCGTCTTCAAGCATCTGCGCGACCGCGGCGCGATCGCTCTCCTGGTCGCTTCGATGGGGATTTCGCTCGTGCTCGAAAACATCTGCAGGTTCACCTTCGGAAATACACCCCATAACTTTGCCGTCGAGATTGCCCGGCCCATCCGATGGCACGGCCTGCGCATCAATCACGAGCAGCTCGTCACCGCAGCAACCGTGCTCGTCTGCGTCGCGCTTACACAACTTCTGCTCTATGCCTCCCCGCTTGGCCGCGCCATGCGCGCTACGGCCGACAACCCTACGCTTGCGGCGGTCCGCGGCATTGAGCGCGAAACGATCATCCGCATCACCTGGGCCTTGTCTGGCGCGCTGCTTGCCGTTTCGGGCGTTCTTGCAGGCCTTGATCGCACAGTAGATCCGCTGCTTGGCTGGAATTACCAGATTCCGGTGTTTGCCGCGGCGATCCTGGGTGGGCTCGGAAGTCCGCTAGGCGCCGTGGTCGGGGCGCTGTTGATTGGGCTTGCCGAAGAACTTTCCACACTTGTGCTGCCTGTCAACGACCGGCAGGTGGTGAGCTTCGCCATCATTCTCGTGCTGCTGTTGATCCGCACGCAAGGCCTGTTCGGCAGGCGGGCAGCTGCGAAATGATCGCTTATCTCTCCACACTCGTCGTACTCGTTTCCATCGGCGTGCTCGTAGGGCTAGCGCTCAACTTTCAGTGGGGTGTGTCGGGCCTCGTCAATTTCGGGGTGGTCGGTTTCGTTGCGCTCGGCGCCTACGCCACAGCCTTGCTCGCCCCGCACATCGGATGGCTGGGGGCGATGATCTGCGGCGGGCTTCTGAGCGCCACAGCGAGCACGGTCCTGGCCTTCTTGTCGGTCCGCTTGGCCGACGATTATCTTGCCGTCGTCACCCTCGGATTTGGCGAGGTCGTCGGAATTCTCTTGCTCAACGAGGATTGGCTGACCGGCGGAGCGCTCGGGATCGCGAATATTCCCCGGCCACTCTCCTCGCTGGTGCCGGCCGCCCAATATGATGGCGTCCTGCTGTGTTTTGCGCTCGCGCTGGTCGCCCTGATCTTCATAGGTCTCGAAATCCTCGTCCGCTCGCCGTTCGGCCGTGCGCTGCGGGCCGTCCGCGACGATCCGGTCGTTGCCAGCGCGCTTGGCAAACCGGTATTGCTATTGCGGATCAAGGCTTTTGCGATCGGCGGCGCGATCATGGGTATGGCAGGCGCGCTGCACGCGTTTTACCTGACCTACATCGACCCCAGCCAGTTCACCTCGATCATCACCGCCTATGCTTTTATGGCGGTGATCCTCGGCGGACGCGGCTCGAATATCGGGCTCGTGGTGGGAGCGGGGACCATCATGACGCTGCTTGAGGCGACACGTTTTTTGAAGGATCTCTTCGCGGTCATTGATGGCGCTCAGCTCGCGGCACTGCGTCTCGGTCTGGTCGGCCTCGGAATCATTCTGCTCTTGATCTTGAGGCCGCAAGGGCTGTTCGCTGAACCGCGCCGGCGCGTCAGGGATCTATTTCCGGACCGCGATGCGTCTGCTGATGAATCTCACCTCGCCATTTCTGCACGATCGCTGCAACCGCTCAAGCCGCCGCCCATCAGCGCTCGCGCGATCCCAAGACGCAAAACGCATGAATCCGAAATTTCGAGTGGGGAGCAATGATGATGACAATTTCGGCAACGCCGTTCACCCGCCGTCAGGTGACGGGCTTACTGGGTCTTTCACTAGCGGGTCTGGGCATCCGGCCTTTGTTCGCAGAGGGAGCCGCAGAGATCCCGATCGGAATGGTCCTGCCGTTCACGGGCGCGACTGGGCCCTATGGACCGGACATGAAGAAGGCGGCCGATCTCATCGTCAAGACGATCAATGATGCCGGCGGAGTTCTCGGCGGCCGCAAGTTTCACCTCTATATCGAGGACTCCGAGAGCAGCGCTACGGCGAGCGTCACCGCCACCCACAAGCTGCTCGATGTCAACAAGGTTGAGCTCGTAGGTGGGCTCTGGGGAAGTCCGGAAGCGCTGGCGGCAAAACCGCTGATTCTCGCCGCCAACAAGGTCGAGATGGTGTCGTCAGCGGCGGATGCCATCACCGACGGCGACAACAAGGGCCTCGTCTACCGCTTCCAGGCCAAGAGCTCGCAATGGGGACCGGCCGGCGCGAAAGTGATGACAGGCCTCAACCTCAAGAAGGTCACCATCATGGCGCAGCAGAATCCGTTCGTCGTCGCGATGATCGATTCCTTCAAGGGCGAAATGGCGCGGCGTGGCGGCACCGTCACCGACGTCATCATGTACAACCCCAACCAGGCCTCATATCGCGCCGAAGTCGAGAAGGCCTTCGGCTCCGAGCCCGATGGCGTGTTTTGCGCCTCGTTACTTACGGATTTCGTCGCGATCGCAAAGGAAGTCTATCGCGGAGGATATCAGGCAAAGATCGTTGGTCTCGGCACGGGTGCAGACGCTGATGGCGCTTTTCTCAGAAGCGTTCCTCCGGAAGTGGCAGAAGGCATCCACCATCTCCAGCCAGGACCGCCGCTAGATTCCGTGGCCTACAAGAAGTTCGTGAAGGAGATGGGCGCCCCCGACGGAACCGTGTTCCTGTTCGCGGGCAATACGCATGACCAGGTCTGCGTCACAGCCCTCGCGATGGAGCATGCCAAATCGTCGCGCGCCGAGGTCTGGGCCAAATCGATTCCTGAAGTCTGCAACCCGCCAGGCGAGGAAGTCGATGACATCGTCCGCGCGCTGGAGATGGTGCGTGCAGGCAAGAAGATCAACTTTGTCGGCGCTGGTGCAACCGTAGACTTCAATGAACGTGGCGATCAGCTCAATCGATCCTTTGTCCATCAAGTTATTCGCAACGGCAGGAACCAGATCGTTGACATCGTAAGCTGAACCAGTCGGCCAGCCTTAAACCAAATCGGAGCGAAGATCGCGCTTCGACGGAGGAACTCGTATGTCAAAAATGCGCACCATGCACCTTTGCGGCATCCTGATCGCAGGCCCGGTCGTTCACAGCCACGCGGTCTGGAGAAATCCGAAGCATCCGACCAATTTCCTCAATCTCGCCCACTATGTCGAGATTGCGAAGCTGCTGGAACGAGGCAAGTTCGACTTCCTGTTCTTTGCCGACCGGCTCGCGATCGCGGATCGTTATGGAGCGAGCCACCGTACCGGCATCCGCCACGGCGATCAGGATGCGACTCGGATGGATCCGATCCCGCTCCTGGGTGCGCTCTCGGCCGTCACCACGCACCTCGGTCTCGGCGCAACGCGCTCGACCACCTATGACGCGCCCTACAACATTGCGCGCGAGTTCTCGACGCTCGACCATATCTCGGCGGGCCGAGTTGCCTGGAATGTTGTGACCTCGATGAATGATGGCGAAGCCCTGAATTTCGGCAACGTTCTTCATCTCGGTCACGACGAGCGCTATGATCGAGCCGATGAATTCATGGAGGTCGCCTTAGGCCTTTGGGATAGCTGGGATGCGGATGCGCTTGTGCTCGATCGAGAGAATGGAATCTATGCCGATCCGGATAAGGTTCACTATCTCAACTACCACGGCCGCTGGTTTCAGTCCCGTGGCCCACTGAACATTCCGCGCAGTCCGCAAGGGCGGCCGGTCATCATTCAGGCCGGATCGTCGGGGCGCGGCAAGGCCTTCGCTGCGCGCTGGTCGGACGTGATCTTCGCCTTGCAGCCGACGCTCGAGCGCATGCGAGCATTCAAGAAGGACGTGACGGAGGCGCTCGCGTCCGCAAGCCGGCCAGCCGACTCCAGCAAAGTTCTCATGGCGATGATGCCGTTTATCGGCGAAAGCCGCCTTGAGGCGGAAGAGAAGCGCGACAGTCATGACGCGCTGATTGATCCGCTGGTCGGCCTCTCGACGCTCGCCGCGCATGCCAACAGCGATTTCTCTGAGCTGCCGCTGGATGCGAGCGTTGATAAGGTCCGATCATCGTCTGGCAGCCAGGGCAATCTTGCAGCTCTTAAGAGCATTGCGGCGGGGCAATCCATCACCATCGCGGATGCGGGTCGGATCTACGGGCGAGGCGTGATGTGCCCGCGGTTTGTCGGGACGGCCACGGATGTCGCCGAGCAGATGGCCGATATCGTGGCGTCTGGCGCGGCAGACGGATTTGTCGTCTCTCCTGCATTCCTGCCGGACACGTTTGAGGATTTCGTCAAGGAGGTCGTACCGATTCTGCAGCAGAAGGGTGTGTTTCGGCGTGATTACGAGGGCGCCACGCTGCGCCAGCATCTTGGTATTGCGGCCGCTTAGGCGCGAGTGTCACCGATCGAACGAGGGCATACAATAATGGCCGGGACGTCACTGCAGCAGGAAAGCGTTGACGCAGCGACATTCAAAGCCGTCATGAGACGACTTGCTTCCAGCGTCACCATCGTGACCAGCCGGCATGCCGGGACTCTCAATGGAATGACTGCAACGGCCGTGAGCAGCGTCAGCGCCGAACCACCATTGGTGCTGGCGGTTGCCAACAGGGCGAACCATTCCTATCCGCTCATTCGTGGCGGCGGTAGCTTTGCGCTGAACATCTTACGCGACGACCAGGCCGATATCGCCGACTACTTCGCGCGCCAGGGCGATAAGACCTTCGACGATCTTTGGCATGTTTCCGGCGTCACAGGATGCCCCGTGCTGAAGAGCTGTGCGGCTTCGATAGAATGCATCGTCGAATCTGCCTTTGACTGCGGCAGCCACACCATCTTCGTCGGCCGGGTGGTGAATACTGCGGTGCGGCAGGCAACACCGCTCATCTATTTTGACGGCCATTTCGCAAGGATTGCCAGCGCATGACATCTCCCGGAGCGAAGATCACGCGAGCGTATGCCCATCGAACGCAAATGCCCCTTAAAGAGCCGTTCGTCATTGCCTCGCAAGCCATCGTCAATTGCGAGCACGTGCTGTGCTGCGTTGAGACGGATGTCGGCGTGAACGGCATCGGCTCGGTTGCGACTATCCCAGCGTTCATGGGCGAGACGGGCGCCACGATCGCGGCCGCCCTCGACCATTTGCTTCCGATGGTGGTCGGCGCGAGTCCCTTTGAAGTCGACAAACTCATTCAGCATCTCGACAAGGAGCTGCCCGGCAACAACTCCGCCAAGGCTGCGATCGATCTCGCCTGCCATGATGCCATGGGGAAGATCGCGGGCCTGCCGCTGCACCGGCTTCTGGGGGGGGCCTATCGTACGCGCGTTCCTGTTGCCTGGATCATTGGATTAAAGGGTGTCAGTGAGACCGTCGAGGAAGCCGTTGCAAGGTACCGGATGGGATTCAAGGTTCTTAAGATCAAGATCGGGCACGACGATGCCGATGATCGCGAGAAAATCCGCCTGATTCGCCACGAGCTCGGCGACGAGGTGATCATTCGGGCGGACGCCAATTGTGCCTATACTTTCGACCGTGGATTGAGAGTTCTCGGCAGAATGGAGCAATTTGGTCTCGAGCTGATCGAACAGCCGTGCCGGCAGACCGATATCGGTGGCATGGCGAAGCTCCGCCAGGCATTGCGAACGCCGATCCTGGCCGACGAATCGGTCATGTCCCCCGAGGATGCGATGCGGATTGTGGCGGAGCGTGCGGCGGATATCATCAACATCAAAGTTGGCAAGGTAGGCGGCATCTGCAAGGCCCGCCGCATCGCGGCGATCGCGGACGCCGCCGGGCTGCCCATCGTCATGAGCGGAAACCTTGAATTGGGACCCGGCATCGCCGCCTCATGTCACGTCGCCGCTGTGTTGCAGAACGCGACCTATGCGACGGATATCTTTGTCGGAGGCCACAAACATTCTTCTGATCTGATACGAGAAGACTGGGATGAGGACGGTATGACGATCCGCGTGCCCGATGCGACAGGACTTGGCGTCACGCTTCGATCCGAATTCGCGCCCGAGAGCTGGCAATGGAAGATAGGTGCGTTCTCGACATGAACTCTGCCATGTTGGTCGCCGCAGCTTTGAGCACTTGCGACCGGCCAACGAATGCTGGGGCCAATTTTCCCGGGACCTGATCGACCCGCTTCGGAACGAAGACGAGTGACACTCGAGCTCGTAGATCGTGCGTCTCGGGGTAATCGGCGGACAGGGCCTGTAGCGCTATCTCGTTCGCCGGCTGTCCGCACATTCCTTGAGGCGACGCCGACAGCTCCTCGCGGCCGCTACCGCCTCCGGCCGCCAGCCGGCGAAACCCGTCGTTGGGCTCGCGGAAAGCGAACGATGATGCGTCCCGTGGCCGAAGGGATGGAAGCGGTGATGCAGGATACGACAGGTGGTGTTTAGGCTATTGTGAGAATCTCAAGCTCTTGACTACCCGAACCTACGACATCTCCCACGGCCTTCCCCCTCAGGGACTGAGCTACAGGCGATACAAACGAAATAGAACCGGTCTTAGGATCTGCCTCGTCCTCTCCAACGATACGATATTGCTGCACACGGCCGTCGCCGCGACGAAAAGTCACTGTGCTTCCAAATGCGACTGCATAGGTTGAAGCAGGATCGGGAACAAGCTGGGCCGTCCGGATCCTTTCGGCAAAATAGCGAGCATCTCGCAAAGGGACCGCCGTCTGCCGTCGTCGTTCGTTGACGTCTTCGATCTGCTGCGCCAGCTCATATGCCTCACGTGCCTCGCGAAGCTGACGCTCCAGGGCTTTCAGTCCCACTTCAGTCACGAAGTTGGGGTGAGATGAAATGGGACGATCCGGAAGGAGCGTCTCGGATGCGGTCTCCGCACTCTCTTCCTTCGTAAAAGCTACGCTCAACCCGGGACTCCATCGATATCGTGGCAATTCGCCAAGCGAATTTAGGTGCGCGTTGTGGCTATTTCACGGACCAGCACTTCTCGCCGGATCATCAAGCACGGCGCACAAGGAGGTCGGGCACAGCAAAAGGTGGTAGGATATCGGCGGCTCACTCCCGAAGCGCTTGCGTAGCGTCCAGCCCTGTTGGGTCGATCACCGACATAATGATCATTTCGAAGCAAGGGGCCACTTTGCTGAGCCCAATGCAGCGAGACTCCGGTTTGCCCGGCGTAAATGTTTTTTCTTTGGGCAGGCTCCCAGAATCTTGTTCCTGTTTTTTATCGTCTGTGGTCCATCTAAAGCGAGCTGAACGAGGCAAGAACTCCATGTTGCAGCGCTCGTGGCCGAGCGACTCGCTCCGGCACAATCCGCGCTCTCGCCACCTGACATAAGCCGAATGAGGGCAGTCGCCGCGCGCCCGCGTCAATGATCTCGCGGCTGTTGATGG
Source organism: Bradyrhizobium sp. CCBAU 11386 (assembly GCF_028128955.1). NCBI lineage: Bacteria > Pseudomonadati > Pseudomonadota > Alphaproteobacteria > Hyphomicrobiales > Nitrobacteraceae > Bradyrhizobium > Bradyrhizobium sp. CCBAU 11386. The sequence goes on along the minus strand of NZ_LBKA01000014.1, from coordinate 76,433 downwards.
CCTGCCTCTTCCTGCCGTGCAGATTTGAGAAAGTCGACAAGCTCCCTGGCACTGCGGGAGAATAGATCCTTGAAGGCTTGCTCGGCCGCGTCACCGTCTCCGGCCAGGATCGGCTCCACCAATCGCAAGTGCCGGTCGAGCAGGCCTCCTTCCGCTCCAACAATCTGATTCGACGATGCGATATAGAGCCTCAACTGGTTGGTGATCAGGCTGTAGTGGTGGATGAGACGCCGATTGCCAGACAGACTCACGACCGTCCGATGCAGTTCGAGGTCGACGGACGCCAAATCTTTCTGCTCTTGGCGCGCCGCATCTTCAAGAGCGTGAAAAGCGGCTAGCAGGATTTCGCGTCCAGCATCGTCAATTCGTTCGGCGGCAAGGCGCCCGGCCAGGCCTTCGAGGCTGGACCGCAGCGTTGCAAGCTCCCACACATCGTGGGCGGTCAACGTGGTGACCTCCCAACGCGCGTAGGGCTGCTGCACCACCAGCCCCTCAGCGACAAGTCGTTGCAGGGCTGTTCGCACCGTGCCGCGGGAGAGAGCGAACTGCTCGGCGAGCTGAACTTCGGTGAGACGTGCGCCTGCCGGGATCCGGCCGGAAATCACGGCTTCGCGCAGGCTGTCTGCCGCTATCCGGTCGAGACTTTGCTTTTTGGCGGGCTCTAGCTCGGCGATGCCGGGCAGCATTTTCATCCCCTACCGCTGGATTCTTTGAAATAGACAAGCTCCACTGTTTATAGACAATGATCAATGATAAATTGTCAACAATCAACTGGAATGCTGCAATTGAGCTGGTCGGTCTATTTTGTTCGTATTTTCAGCCGGTTATCTGGAAGTCGACGGTCGCGACCGTCGTATGACCGCTCTTCATCATTGCGGACGTTGCAAGGGTCCGGCGGCCTTTCCGGCCATTCTCGCCCCGAGAGCCAGCTTGAGAGCCGGATCCTGGCCGCAAACGGCTTGAGGAGTGGATCTTGACCAAATGGGACGCCTTCGGTGTCAGGCGGGCGCTTCTGGCGATCGATGCGGCAATCTGGTCCATCAATCGTTGGTTGATGATCCTTGCTCTCGCGAGCATGGCGGTTCTCGTCTTCGTCGGGGTCCTGCTGCGATATTTGACCAGCGGCACGTTGGTCTGGGCTGATGAGCTTAGTCGCTATCTGATGGTGTGGCTGGCCTTCCTGGGCATCGGCCCGCTGCTGCGTGTCGGTGGGCATGTGGCAACGGATACGCTCATGGCCGATGCTGCGCCTTCAATCCAGCGTGTGCTCCGGCTCGTCGTTGTCCTTGTGACCTTCGTGTCCTCGGTCTGGCTTACCCTTGCGGGATGGGACTATGTCGGGCGCTCCTGGCTTCAGGTCACGCCGGTGCTAGGCGTTCCCTTCGCCTATGTTGCGCTCGCGGCTCCCGTGTCGTTCACGCTGACCCTCTGGCACCTTTCGATGCTCGCTGCGCGTTTTATCGCGCACGGAACGTTTGAGGAGAGGAGTGATCTCTCGGCGCAAGACACACCGACCTCATGATCACAGTCATACTCTTTGCGTCCTTGATCGCGTTCATTGTGCTTGGGGTTCCGATCGGCATAGCCCTTGCGGCTGCGGCCTTGACCGCCGCCACCTCGGCGCATCTGACACCGATCATCGTTGTGCAGAAGATGGTGGCCGGCCTCGATTCGTTTCCGCTCATGGCGATCCCGTTCTTTCTGCTGGCGGCGGAACTCATGACGGCGGGTTCGCTTGCAGACGTTCTTTTCCGATTTGCTTCACTGTTGGTCGGGCACAAGCGGGGCGGTCTGGCGCACACGACGATCATCACGCTCGGTCTGTTCTCGGGCATAAGCGGTTCAGCAGTGGCCGATGCCGCCGGTCCAGGGGCATTGCTCATTCGCATGATGGTGCGCTCCGGTTACCCAAGCCCCTATGCTGCGGCAATAACTGCTTCGGCTTCTCTGTTGGGCCCGATCATTCCTCCTTCGATCTTGATGATCATCTATGCGCTGCAGGTCGATACCGTGTCGGTCTCAAGGTTGTTCGCTGCGGGCGTGCTTCCGGGCTTGCTCATTGCAGGCGCCCTCATCGGATACAATGCCTATGTGAGCCGAGAGCGCAACTTTCGTGCTGAGGACGCGAGGCCCTCTTTGAGGCAGACGCTGCATATCATCGTGCGCGCGATCCCCGCGCTGCTCATGCCAGCCCTCATCGTGGTCGGAATCAATTCAGGCGCGTTCACGCCCACGGAGGCCTCGATCATTGCAGTGTTCTATGGACTCGTCTGTGGAATGTTCGTCTATCGCACGCTCACCTGGTCCATGCTTCCCGGCATTCTCGCGCGCTCATCTTTCATGACCGCTGCGGCGCTTCTCATCATTTCGGCTTCAATAGCGGTCTCCTGGCTCCTGACTTTCGCTCAGGCGCCGCAAACCCTGATCCACTGGATCGGCTCTCTGAATCTTTCGCCACTCGGCTTCTTGCTTGCCATCAACGTATTTCTTGTCGCCTTTGGCATCTTCATCGAGCCCTTGCCAGGCATTCTGGTTCTGGCCCCAATTCTCGCACCTATGGCAGCCTCGCTCGGCATCGATCCCACCCATTTTGCCATGGTGATGATCGTGAATCTGAACCTCGGCACGATTACGCCGCCAGTTGCCAGCCTTCTCGGCGTGACCAGTCTGGTGGCGAAAGTGCCGACGTCGCAGATCAATCGCGAGATCTACCCGATCATCGTTCTTCAACTCGCCGTTCTCGCTGTAATCACTCTCATTCCAGCAATCAGCCTCTCTTTGCCCGACGCACTCGGGACGAGGTGAGGGCAATCATGAATGGAGCGGGTTCCTTGACCGTTATTCAAAAGCCTGAAATCAACGCTGAACCGACATCTCGAGCGGGTCGAATTGTAAAGGCGGAGTGCATATTGGTTGCACTGCCGCTTCAGGCCGACGCCAAGCCAGTATGGGCGTTCAGCAGCGCGCCCAAGAACACTTTCGATACCTTGTTCGTGAGGCTCGAGACGGATACCGGGCTTGTCGGCTGGGGCGAGGCCTTCTCGCGCACGGAGGATCTCTCGCTCAAAAGCCTGATCGAGACGCGGATCCTTCCGCTGGTGATCGGGGAGGATGCCCGTCAGATCGCAGCCATCAAGCATAAGCTTGAATTTGGTCTGCACAATTTTGGGCGCGTCGGGCCCACGATGTATGGGATCTCGGCGGTCGATATCGCCTTGTGGGACATTGCTGCAAAAGCCGCCGGCCTGCCTTTGGTCGATCTGCTTGGGGGCCCTGTGGCGGGTGAAGTCGAGGTCTATGCCAGCCTCCTGCGCTACGACAGCGAGGAGGGCGTCGCCGCCGCCGTCCGGGCCGCCGTTGCCGAAGGCTATCGCTATATCAAGCTGCACGAGACGACCTATCCGGAGATTGCGGCCGCGTGCGCGGCGGCGGCAGGCCAAGCCGCCGTCATGCTTGACGTGAACTGTCCCTGGTCGGTCACGGAGGCGCTGGAAATGGATGCACGGCTTGCCCCACTCAATCTGTTCTGGTTCGAGGAGCCCGTCTGGCCGCCCGAAAACTTTCGCGGCCTTGCTCGCATACGAGCCGAGAAGCGCCATCGGATCGCGGCAGGTGAGAACGCAGGCTCGCTACACGATTTTGTCGCCATGGTAGACGCGGGTGCCATTGACATCGCGCAGCCCGACGTCGCCAAGACCGGTGGCGTCACCGAGCTGTTGAAAATTGCGGCCTTCTGCGAGGCGAGCGCGATCCAATTTGTGCCCCACTGCGCCTTGTTCGGGCCTGGGCTGCTTGCCACCATTCACATCAATGCGTCCCGGCAACCCGTACCACTACTCGAACGGCTTTACTGTCAGTTTGACGCGGACCTCTATCGCGGAGCAACATCACCGGTCGCCGGCAAGCTTGCCGTCCCGCGCACGCCTGGTCTTGGTTTTGAACCCGACCCCGATGTGATCGATCGCTATCGTGTCGGTTGACAAGCAGTTTCACCTAAGGAATGAGCGTACGATCGGGAGTGCATGATGAAGTCGTGGTTGACGAAATATCTGCTGGTTAGCGTGCAGGTCTTCTCGTTGGCGGGGCCTGCCTTAGCGCAGACGACGCTGAAATATGCTTTCGTCAATCCGATGAACAGCCATTTCGGCGCGGCTGCGACGGCCTTCAAGGAAAGCGTCGAAGCTGACTCCCAGCGCCGGATCAAGATTGATATTTTTCCCGGCGGAACACTCGGTGGCGAGCGCGAAATTGTCGAAAGCCTTCAGCTCGGCACGGTCGACCTCGCCATGACGAGCACCTCGGTTGTAGGCAATTTCGTTCCAGAGCTCTTGGTGTTTGACGTCCCATTCCTGTTTCGGGACGCCTCTCACGCGAGGCACGTGGTGGACGGTCCAATCGGACAACAAATCCTCGCAAAGTTCCCGGCAAAAGGTCTCCTGGGACTCGGCTATGGTGAGAACGGCTTCCGCCATTTGACGAATAACAAGCGTGAAGTCAGAGAGCCGTCTCAAATCGCAGGCCTCACCATCAGGACGATGGAAAATCCCATCCATCTCGCCGCATTCAGCCAGCTCGGTGCACGCCCCACGCCGATCCCATGGGCAGAGCTCTACACCGCACTTCAAGGCGGCGTTGTGGACGGAGAAGAAAACCCGCTATCGAATATTCTCACCGCGAAGCTGTTTCAGGTGCAGAAATATCTCAGCTTAACCGGCCACGTCTATGCCCCGACGGTGATTACGATCGCTCCGTCGACCTGGAGCAAGCTGAGCGCCCCCGACAAGAAGATCATAAAGGACGCAGCCGCCAAGGCCATCGTTGCCCAAAGGCAGAAGGTCGAGGAATTGGAGAGCGATGGCGTGAAAGAGCTGACGAAAGCAGGCATGGTCGTCAACGACGTCGATAAGCCGAGATTCCTCGAGGTGCTCAAGCCCGCTTATGTCAAGTTTTCGCAGCAGTTCGGCGAGAAGACGCTCGAAGCGATCCGAGAGACCAAGTAGGACACGGGGCTCTCGATAGGGACCTGCGGCGCTCCGGCCCGTAGTGTTTTTCGTGAAGGCACCTGACAACGAATAGGGCGCTTGCGAGAGGGACGATGTGTAAAGAGCAGACGTTCTTTACGTTGATCTAGCCGAGCGACCGCTTCAGCCTATCAGTCGTTGGGCTTCTTGATGCGTACGTGCTTGCGCTGGAAGCACGAGCGCGACAGTCGACCACTCTAAGAGTGTTGATCGTCCAGCGAAAGGGTCTTCATGTCCCCTTCCCTTTAAGGGCAGCGGCCGATCCAAAAGCGAACGTTGAACTCACAGGCGATTGCCAAATCGACTAACGGAATCCTGCGCAAGGGCATCGAGCCTTGCGCAATCGCTGCGTGAACGAGAGCGTGAAGCGATCTTCGTAGAAGGCAATACCAAGTCGCGCGATGACTTTGAAATACGCAACTCTTGCGATTGTGTGCTGCTCACAGCTAGCTTTGTATTCGCTCCCTCGTAACTCACTTCGATACTGAAGCGAGGACGCCTTCGCTCCGCGTTCCTCGCCGCATTGGGAAATTTCATGTCTCCCACAACCCGCACGCTCCATCTTGGCCTCAATCTTCTCGGCGCGGGCGGTCACGCCGCTTCATGGCGTTGGCCGGGCACCGATCCGAGCGCCTTCTTCGATATAGAGCATTACGTTCGCGCCGCAAAAGTTGCTGAGCGCGGCCTGCTGGACGCCGTATTTCTCGCGGACGTGCCCGCGATTTCGCTAGATATTGCGCGCCAGCCGCCAGTCCATGGGCTGGAGCCTACGCTGATCCTGACCGTGATCGCGCGCGAAACAAGGCATATCGGCGTGATCGGAAGCGCCTCGACAACCTACAATGAGCCGTACAATCTGGCGCGCCGTTTTCAATCGCTCGATGTCATCAGCGGCGGCCGGGCTGGTTGGAATGCGGTCACGACATCGAGCCCGGCGACGGTTGCTAACTTTGGCGGCCCGCAGCTCGGGCGCGAGGAACGCTACAGGCGTGCCGAGGATTTCGTTGAAGCCGTTCTGGCGCTGTGGCTCAGCTGGGGAGACGGGACCGTCGTCGCCGATCAGGCATCTGGCATCTACGCGAATCCCGCCCATTTCAGGTTGCTTGATCCCAGCAAAAATGCCTTCGCAATTCGTGGTCCACTCACGCACCCGGGCTCTCCGCAGGGCCATCCGGTTATCTTTCAGGCCGGAGGCTCGGACCCCGGTTTGCGCCTTGCTGCCCGTAGCGCCGACGTGGTCTTTGCCGCCGCCGGCGACCTCGCGGCGGCACGGCGCGAAACGGAGCGCCTGCGAGCCCTCTCGCATCAATTCGGCCGACGCGCGGCTCCGCTCGTACTGCCTGGGCTTGTTACCTTCATCGGGGGTACGGAAGAGGCGGCTCAGCGCCGCAAGAAACAGATCGATGCGCTGGTCGATTTGAAAACCGCGATGGTCACCTTGGCGCAGCGGATGAACGCGCCGGTCGAAAAGCTCGACCTCGACAAGTCCATTCCCGAGGAGCTGCTACCGGATCCTCAGACCGTGCCGTTTTCGGTCGGTCATCACCGCACCATCGAAACTCTGGCGCGTGAAGGCCGCACGGTTCGCGAGATCATCGCTAGCGTTCAAGGCGTTGGTCATCGCGTGCTCGCAGGCGCACCGGAACAGATCGCCGATTCGATCGAAGAATGGTTCCGCACAGGCGCGGTCGATGGCTTCAACATCATGCCAGACGTGCTGGAAGATGGCGTCCCTGCCTTTGTCGAACATGTCGTTCCGATCCTGCAGCGGCGGGGGCTGTTCCGCACCGAATATCGCGGCGAGACGCTGCGCGAGCATCTTGGGATCCCGATCACGAACGAGCCAGCAGAAAAGAATCGCGACCGCCTGATCGGTTTGATGCCTTGATTTTCAAATTCAGCATCTGGAGCTTGGATATGACTCTTTCGAACGCACACTCGTTGGAACTTCCCACCACTCGGCTGAAAAGTCACAGTATGCAAAAGGCGATCGCCGTCCTGCTCGCGGCTTCAAGCCTGTCGCTGATCGCTGGGTCGACTGGCGCTTCTGCACAAGACGCTTCGCCTGACAATGTGAAGCGGGGAGGCATCATTCGATACGGACATTTCGAGGACCCCCCTGCCTGTACGGCGGGTGGCTGCAGCAATGGTACCTTCAGCGGCAATTCAGCGATAATCTGGTTGCACGCAGCAGTGACGGAAAAATCCTTCCCTGGCTCGCCACATCATGGGCAATCTCGGACGACAAGAAAGTCTACACCTTCGAGATCAAACCAAATGTGAAATTTACCGACGGCACAACCCTTGATGCGCTGGCCATCGCCGATAAGATCAACGGGTGGCTCAGCAATAACCCAGATCTTCGTAATCCCACTGCCGCTCCTTACCTCAGCCGTAGCTTTGAGTAGCAGCAGCTATAGCCCCGCTGACGCTGCGCATAACGCTGAAGACTCCGTTTCAGCCGCTGCTCAATGTCCTCGCCCAATCCTCGCAAGGCACCTTGTCGCCAACAGCACTCAAGCGTGGCCTTGCTGCGAATTGCGAAAACCCGGTCGGATCGGGACCGTTCATCGTTGAGAAGTGGTATCACGGGCGAGAGGTCATACTCCGCCGCAACCCCAACTACAATTCGGCGCCGGCCACGGCGAAGCATCAGGGTCCGGCTTATGTTGATGGGATCGACTGGAAGTTTCTTCCCGATCAGACGGTCCGATATGGCTCGCTGCTCACGGGTGAGACAGATGCCGCTTACGACATTCCGGCTGTCGCCTGGAGGGACGCCAATTCCCGATTCGATGTGTTGCGCCACATTACCGGCGGCACCCCCTTGCGACTGGCGTTGTATACGGCGCGCCCGCCATTCGATGACGTGCTTGTCCGCCAAGCCTTCGCTTATTCGACCGACCGAAAGGCCGCCATCGAAACGTCCTTCGTGGGCGCTCTGCCATTTGAAGGCATGCTCGACATCGTGGGAGTTCGACTACAACGCAGCGCTCGCGCTTCGAGCCGAGGAACTGGGCTTCGATCTGGTATTCGGCTTGTCGGAATGGGTTCGTGCAGGCGGCTATGGCGGCAAGATCCGGTTTCGAGAAGATTCGATCGACCCGTTCATGACCGTCACGGCGCTCGCGGCCCTCACCAAACGATTGCTGTTGCTCTCGACCATCCACATCCTCTACGGCCCGTGGCACCCGATGCATCTGGCACGTTTCGCGGCCACCGCCGATCACATCTCGAAGGGACGCTTCGGCATAAATGTCGTGACCGGGTTCTCTCCAGCAGAGCCGCTCATGTTCGGCATGCGCCGCCAGGAGCATGACCTTCGCTACGAGATGGCGGATGAGTTCATGTCCATTGCGAAGCGGCTTTGGCAATCGGAGCATAACTTCACATATGAAGGTCAATTCTGGCGTCTTGAGGACGCGTTCGTGCGTCCCAAGCCCCGCTACGGGCGGCCCATTCTTGTGAGCGCAACCGGATCACCAGCAGGATTTTCCTATGCAGCGCGGCACTCGGATCTCGCTTTCATCACCAGTCCTGCCGGCGCCAACGTCGAGCGTGCAGTCGAGGCGCTGCCAGCTCATACGGCCAAACTCAAGGCTGAGGCGCTAAGTTTGGGCCGCAACATTCGCACCATTATCAATCCGATGATCGTTTGCCGGGAGACGGAAGCAGAGGCGAGGGCTTACTACGACGAGATCATCCGCGTGGCGGACACGGAAGCCGCCGCCGGGTACGCCAACCACTTCAAGAGTGGCGACAGCAAGGCTTGGAACAATCATGTGCCGCACGAGCGCATACTCGGCGGAAACGTGCACCTGATTGGCAGCCCAGAGCAGGTTGCGGACTGGTTCATCGCCCTGAACAAGGCGGGTTGCGACGGGATGCAGATTTCGTTCTATGATTTTCGCGAAGATCTCGAATTTTTCGGCGAAGCTGTGCTACCGCTGTTGCAGCAAGCCGGGGTCCGGGGACAAGTCTCCTGACATGCACAGTCAAGCACATCCGTGTTTCCTGCTGGAGAAGACGTGGCGGCTCGAAGGCCTGCCGCCCGGCAAAGCTCCGATTCGTGCGCTGCACGTCGGTGATCCCAGTTCTGGCGATGCAGAAAAAGTCTGGTTTGAGGGACCTCGATTTTGGCTCGAGCGCGATCCTGTCGGAGAGGATGCCGTCGTTCAGATGTGACCAAATGAAAGTTTTTGATCGTAGAAGACTGTCTCAGCATTCAAGAAATTCACTCTAACGAGCGGTTTCTCCATGAATAGCGTCTGAGACGAGCCCACTGTTCAGATGCCTCACCCAAGCAATGATGACGCGGCTGATTTTGGAGCCTCTCCACGCGAAAAACCCCGGCACGAAAGCCGCCGCTCGTGATGCCACGGCGTACATCCGGCCGCGACGATCAGGTACCAGTTAGCATAAGGTTCTTGAATAAAATGAGACCTTCGCGGCGTCCGTAGTTGAACGTCGGCGCGGATCATCCGCCGCCAACCGTCGATGGTAACGGGTCGGTCTTGCGAGGCAGGCTAAAATTCTGCGATGCGGTCTCGTTTCGCGATGAATTACTGTTCGTTGAGCGGTAGGCAGGCATTTCTATCTATCGGGCAAAAGGTCTTCCGCGAAACAAAAAGTCTTTCGCGAAAGGTGAACGAAGATTCGACGGTCCGTCCTAATGAAGACCCAGGATATTGCCTCGCAGAAGATACTTATAGTCCTCCTCGGTCATCCATTTGGCGCTGTGTCGTGTCTAGTCCCAGATTTGGTATCACGTGATACTCAAAAAGCACCATCTACGTCTGTTGCCTCCGAATAGCGATCGCGCGTCGCGCCAGCCGCAGCGACGTCTATCTGGTTTGGATGCGGGATCCTTCATGCTCGGTTTTGATATAGCCAAGTCGCAACATGCCCGGCCTTGGAACTAGGACCTAGTCCGGCGCCGACCTAATATGCTTTGATACGTAGGATGGAAATGAGACGCGTGGTGCTTCAATGTACGTGGTCATTCGCAAGTACACCAATGTTCGTTCGGTTGCGGATGCCGCCCGCCGCGCGAAAAGCGGCGTCGGTCAAATCCTAAGGGAATCGCATGGATTCAAGTCGTACTATGTCCTGGACGGAGGTGAAGGCGTCGGTGTTGCAGTGATGATATTCGAGGATCGCGAAAGCGCCAATGAAGCGAACAAAAAGGTCATGGAGTTCTTTCAAGCGAGTCTGCATGATCTCCATCTTGGAGACCCCGAAATCGTCGCCGGCGAGATACTGGTGAATATCCAATCCGATCAGTAGCGCGCCCCTTTCCATAGCGCAAGCGCCACGGCGCGGACTTGGATGCCGTAGGGTGATATCGCAAGTCGGTCACATACCTATCTTGTCATTGATTCCGCTAGCGATGCCAGCGCCTCACGCGGCGTCGCGCGGCATGATGGTCGGTCGGTTTGCACAAGGCGTTTCAAGCGGCAGGCGTCGACCATTGCTTATTTTCGAGCAGGGCGAAGATGCGGTCGGCTGATACCGGCCGACCGATGAGATATCCTTGGACTTCATCACAGCTGGTTTGGCGCAAACACCCGAGCTGCTCGGTGGTCTCGACGCCTTCCGCGACCACGCCAATGTGCAGATCCTGCGCCAGCGTGATTATTGATTTTACGATCGCCGCGCTATCCGGCCGTGTCAGCATGTCGCGTATAAAGGACTGATCGATTTTGATGCGGGTGTAAGGCAATTTTAGCAAATAGGTCAGCGACGAAAATCCTGTTCCGAAATCGTCGAGCGCCACCGTCACCCCCAGTTGCAGGAGTGAATTCAAGATCGATGATGCCGGCCCGTACTTTGAAATCAGCATCGACTCCGTTATTTCGATTTCAAGGCGGCTAGGGGCAACTCCGGCCTCCGCCAGGGCCTGCACGATTGTTTGCAGGATGCTGGTGTTATGGAATTGAGCTGCAGAGAAATTCACGGCGACCCTGAGATCAGAGGGCCAGTTCGACAGCGTCGAGCAGGCGCGTCGGACCACCCACTCACCGATCGGGTGGATCAAGCCGGTTTCTTCGGCAATTGGAATGAACTCAGCCGGCGAAATGACTCCACGGACAGGATGTTGCCAGCGCAGCAAGGCCTCAAATCCGGTTACTCGGTTCTCGCGAATATCAAGGAACGGTTGGTAGACGAGAAAAAGCTCGTCTTTCCCGATCGCCTCCTCCAGATCCCGTTGCAGCGCCCTGCGATCGCGCGCTGATTTGTCGTCGCTGGCCTCAAAGAAGCGAACCGTTCCGGGCCCCGCTTTTTTGGCGCGATAGAGCGCAAGGTCGACATTTTTTAGGAGCTCATTAGGCGTATTGCCGTCGCGCGGGGCCAACACGATTCCGACGCTCGTCGCGCCCGCGATCTCGCGTCTTTCGATCAGGAATGGTTCGCCGAAAGCGCCAACGAAGCGCTCGGCGATTTCCAACGCGTCTTCTACTTTGGCCAGATTGGTCACGATCAGCGCAAATTCGTCCCCGCCGATCCGCGCGACGGTATCGGTCTCACGCGCGCATCGTTGCAGTCTCGCCGCGGCCTGAACGAGGAACTCATCTCCTGCGGGGTGGCCGAATTTGTCGTTCACTTCCTTAAAGCGATCGAGATCAAGGAGAAAAACCGCGAATTCCTCGCCCGAGCGAGCCAACCGGTTGAGGGCAGCTTCGAGGCTTTCGTTGAAGGCGAAACGGTTCGGCAAGTGGGTCAGGGGATCCCGCCGGACCCTCCGTTCGGCTTCCAATTGAGCAATGGTGCGTTTCGTGAATTCGAAAGAATGGGCGAAAACGCCGCGCAGAAGTACGAAGCCATACGCCACAACAAGGATAGCGACGAGCAGATAGACGAAATCGCCATTTCTGCCGAGGCAGATTGCCGTACCCACAAAAATCGGAGCCGTGAATGCAACCGCCGCCACCGGAATCGTAGCGAAGGCGAATGCTCCGCCCGCGAGCATCCCGGAGCAAAGACATGTGATCACGAGTTGGCCGCCATTCGAGGCGTCGGCGAAGAAAGCTACCGGAACGACCGCCCAGGCGGTTCCAAGAACGAGCGCATTTCGCACCAGCCGATGCATGGCCTGTCGGGAGACGAACTGCGGCTTCGTAATCCGTCGTGATAAACGCGCCTTCAAGCCTATCGATAACGCGCCGCAAACCACGGCAGCTGCCCAGATCAGGGCATAGTTTCTGTTGGGCGAGTGCCAGAGGGCAATTGCAAGCACCGTCGCATTGCAGGCGTTGGCCAGCATTATGCCCAGGGAGTAACCGAGCACGAGGGAGATCTGCTCCGCGCGAATGTGCCCTGCGACCGCTTCGTCTGTCGCAGGGCCGCCGAAAGCCGCCAGGTCCCCCGCGAATAGCTTCGAGACATACGAGCTCAGATATGTCCTCATCTGGGGCCCCCGCAGGACTGACTGGCTCTAACGTTGCGGCCAGTGCTGGAAGGTCGCGGCAAACATTTGAGAAAAGATAAATTCTTGAAGTTCGCCACGTCCGGCGCGGCATGGGGTGGCCGAACTCATTATTTAGCGGTGGCTAAGGCAGGGCCGGGCGCTGGGCTGACCTCCCGTGTCCTTACCGCAAACGCGGGGCACAGTTCTGTACATTGCGTACTGACCTATGCCTGTAATCGATCGCCGAATTCGGCTAACCTGCCATGATGACAGCTTGTGCGCTAACCTGAATTAAACGGTGGGGCGGTATGAGATCGACAGAAGATGAGACACGCGAACGCATCGTAAGCTACGGCCGCCTGCGCCGACGACTTTCTCTATCGATGAGATCGGTAGGATGACGCAGCTTGTGCCGATCGTGGATGCCCGACATCTCGCCGCTTTCCTGCGCCATATCCGATAGAACGAAGCAATGCTGCGGGCTCACCTCAAGAAACGCGCGATGCGAACGCAAGGCCAGGTCTAATGTCGCCCAGGCCAATAGAGGTGATGTGTGGGCACGACGATCTCCGCATCCCTCCAGCCGGTGTCCCCTTCCCGAGACCTAGTACGAGCCCTGGCGGCAGAAGGCGCTTGAGGCGGTGGCCGGTTGTTCTCTCGTCGAGCCAAGGCGGGACTGCTGCCCTCGCTCCTACGTAGCAATCGTGGATGTTTCATGCGCAATCGTGACCTTGGCTCCGACAGCTTCCTGGCACTGACCGCGGTCGGTCTGGTGGTGCTCTGCTCGAGCCTGCTCGCCTTTGCGTTCACTTAAAGCGAACGCGCTCGCTGCGTTTCGCGCCTTGACCAAGCTAAGTGCTTGGCGGATAGCAAGCCCAGCAGCACGGACACTAAACGCCGATTGCCGTCCGCCGCGGTAAGGCCGATCACGGTGTTTCGAGACCAGGCCCTCAGAGGTCTGGCCCGCGTTGGGATCAATTTTAAGGACATCGTCGAGGTTAACACTAACTCCGCATTGTCGGCGCGGCGGACAACGCCATTCTTGTTAGAGCGATCCAGATGATGGATTGCAGTGCGGCTCGCACTCAAACTGGAAGTGAAATGTGACGATTATCCTGGCCCTGCTAGGGAGCGCAATCATCGGACTGGGGACGGGCCTGTTCTTTCGGGTCTGGGCCATCGTGCTAGTGTCTCCGGCAATCGCGGTCCTCGCCGCGATCGTATTTCAGGCCTCCGGCTTTGGCTTCTTCGCTGGCGTGTCCGTCGTCATCGGATGCCTCTTCGTCGGCCAGATCGGCTACCTGCTGGCAGCGTTCTGCCTGCATAAGGGAGACATCTCAGTTCAGGACGAAGCCGACGGCGACCCAAGCGAACACCGCCATCAGGATGTCCACGACAAGCACCAGTAGCGCAAGGCCTGTCCAGGACGGCAGCTTTCGGCGCAGCCGTAGGGTTTTTCGCCGTGTCAGCAGACGGCCCAGTAAGAACGGAGGTGCGTACCTGACAGCGATGCCGGCCGCACTTTTTTGAAACACCATGGATCTCATTGCGGCACACCTTTCAATGCTAATGGTCGGTTTACCGTTTCATCAGCAAGAGCAGTGCCAGTGCGGAGCATGCGCGGCAGCGGCGGGGCGGCGGCGCGGAATGACAGCGTTGGAAGTGTGTCATGGAACCTGCGTGTCAACGTGGCACGGGCGGCCTCCGTAGGGCATGTGGCGCTTTCACCGGAAGCGCTTGCGGTTTTGACGCCGAATATCCAGATGCGCCACGTCATCGGGCATAATCTTCGCGTCGCGGATGCAGCTTTCGCTGAGCACGCCGCTGATGCTCGCCTTGGCGAGACCGTGCCGCTTGTCGGTGATGACATCCTGCAATTCGCGGAAATCGGCCAAATGGTGGTAAACGGCATAGACGCGTGGCTGGCGACCGGTTCACCACCGCCCGTCGAAAATTCGACGATCCGCCGGTACAAACGGCGGATCGTCTGCCATCGGCGTCGGCAATCGGCGTGCTTGCCGGCGGCAGGTGAACACTTGTTGTGGGGTCAGCCCGTGTCGCCGGGCAATCTCGGAAACGACCGCGCCTGATACCAGCGTCTCCTCGACGATCCGGGCCTTGTCGTCTTTCGAGAACCAACTACGGCGTCCCGTCTCCGTGATCACTTCCAGCCGGCGCGCCGTCACGTCCGCCTTAAGCATATGGTCAAGCATAGACACAAGCCGATCCCTTTAAAGAGATCGTGAAACTCGCATACCCCATGTGCCGCGAGAAGGTGGGAGCGGAACGGCCTTACCTCAGATAAGGCAATACGGGGTCAATATCTTGCAGACGATCACGTAATTGCGGTCGGCGCCCGCGGCTCAAAAAGGTCCGCTATCTTCAAGCCTTCCCGCAATCTTACGAATCGGAGGGGGCCATGAAGCAATATGTTGGGCTGGATGTCTCGCAAAAAGAAACGTCAGTATGTGTGGTCGACGAAGTGGGTCAGATCTTGTTCGAAGGAAAGGCAAAGTCCGACCCCGGGGCACTCGCGGCATTGCTTCGCAAGCGGGCGCCACAAGCGGAGCGCGTCGGATTTGAGACTGGGGCGATGGCGAGCTGGCTATGGCATGAACTTCGTAGGGTCGATCTCCCAGTGGTTTGCATCGACGCGCGGCATGCCCACGCGGCTTTGTCCGTACGCATGAACAAGAGCGATCAGAATGATGCTCGAGGTCTGGCCGAACTGGTGCGGGTTGGTTGGTATCGAGAAGTCAAGGTCAAGAGCGAGGAAAGTCAGAAGATCCGCGCGATACTCGTCGCGAGATCCCGGCTCGTGTCCATGCGCCGAGACATCGAGAATCAGGTCCGGAGTTTGATCAAAGAATACGGCTTGCTGTTCCCACGCGCGATCGGCCAGCAGTTCCGCAACCAGGTCAGCGAGCTATTGGGCGATAGTCATCCACTCCTTTGCGTGATATCGCCGCTCCTGTTGATCCATGAGGGCGATGTCCCGCTGGGACGGTGTTGAGGCGACCTCGTTCATTCGGCTGGTGGCGGCTCGACCGTACTCCGCTGCAAACGTTGAGGCGTCCGACCCGGACATCATCATGAGGCGCTGCGCGACCTCGGAAAGGACCGTGACCCCAGTGAAGACATCAACCAGCCCGGGCGATCCAATGCCTGGCCGGCAAAGTACGCATCAGCCGCGCTCGCGCCGTCTCCGCAACCCTGACCAGCTCCGACAGCGCGAGCGCTACCGTCGTGCCGTCGGAAAGTTCAAAAGGTGATTGACAACAATCCGCAATTAAAGGGCCGAATGACAATCAAACCCGGCAGCTGGTGCAGCCATCCGAAAGAATTGGCCAACTTTGTTCTTGGTTACGAGGGTAACCCGTTCGGAAACCAGGTGGGGACGGACGACGGTTGGCTGTTTCGTCCACGAGGAATGTATCAACTAGTGGGACGCGAGCAATATCAGGAAGTGCAGAATCAAATGCAAGAGATCGGAGAACTGGTCGGGCTGGATCTCCTCACGCTTCCCGACGCACTGCGCGATGCGAAGATCTCAGCCAAGGTCGCTTTCGCTCACTTTCGGCCTCATCCCTATCAGAACCGAACGCTGTTTGAGTTGCTCAAGGATCCGTCGAAGGACTGGATCGCCGTACGCGCGTTGCAAACCGACATGGAGCATGGCCCAACCGATAGGCAGCGTGTCAATGCAAGAAGCCAGATGTTTTTCGGCTGCATTGAAGAGGCGTTACATCCGATGCAACTCAAGACATTGCAGAGCAAATTTTACGACAGCGAGTAAGCATCCTGATCCCCGGTCGCGCGCCGCGTGCAGGGGCGCGGCTATGGCGGCCATTCTGGCTAGCGGCCCCGAGCGTAAGCTCGAAGCGTAAGCCTGACGACTGATCGCGGGCAGAGATCGAAATGCACATGTTCGGTGCAAGACTGGGTCTGACCGCGGTCCGCCGGGACCTCCAAACCAGCTTTACCGCCAGGTGAACGCAATCCACGACGCAGGCCTGCGCGCGAGGTCAGGCGGAATGAAACTTGGCTCGGAGATGATCGGATCAGACGTGGCAGATGCGGCCGCGGTTTGTCTTCTTTTTCGAGCTTTGTCAGCTTCTCGAAAGCCAGTCTCTTTAACACTCGAACTTGGCCTCTCGATGACGAAGCCGCCCATGTCTGAATTCGTGACGAACTTCAGCTCATTCCCTGCGGGAGATCTTCAAGAGGCCTTTGTTCTCATAACACAAAGGAGAGCTTTATGGATCCGAACCCGATTGACAATGCGCGTTCACCAGAATCGCCAACGGCGCACGTCTGGACACAGGAAGATCATGATTTGTTCAGTCAGATCATGAATGAAGCTGGACCATCATCACCTGCCGCACCTGAGGAAGCGATAGATGTCTCATTTGCCGTTCCCCAAAGATTTTCCCACGGTTCGCAAAGCGCCCCTGACGAGATGGTTGAGAGGCTGTTCCACCGCGGTCTCTTGCCGGACTCGGACCAGCCGACGATGACTTATGAAATCCTAGGTCACCGCTACACGGCCGGTTTGGATCCGTTCAATCGCGTTCGTCTTGTTCATAACCCTGCGGAGGACCAAGTGGTTGGGGCCGGCCGGGCGGGGGTACCGGACTTCGGAGCGTTCTTCTCGGAGAACCGGCGCTTCGGAACGCCGCTAGCACAGCAATGGGCTACATTTGCCCTAATGGACAAGCTGCGCGAAGAAGGTTTCATGCCGACCGCAGATAACTCCACCACAATCCTACTTAACGGACGGGCCTACAAAGCCGAATTAGCCGAAGGAGGGTTCGTTAGGCTTACACGGGAGCCAACCCGGCTGTGAACCGATCGCGCCGGGCTGGAGGCCTGCGATCACTTCGGGTGGCCTTACCTGGAGAGACATTCGCCACCTAACAGTGGATTGTTCGCGCCGCAGTGGGTACGCATCCTCGGACCCACTGGCAGCCCACGAGAAGCACGATCATCCTGGCCATTTCGTCTGCGTGGCGCCGGCCTGTCATCCGGCATGCCATATTGCCCCCGTATTGCCTCATCTGAGGATGTTACTTTCGCTTGATCGATGTAGCTCCGGCGATCGGCCAGTCCGAGATTGCACCATAGCGCGCAGGATCGGAAGGAACTGGAGACGTCGCGGAATGCCCATGACACGCGGCCAGCGCCGCAGCTTTAGCCGTGTGGGATGATCGTCTCGGCTGCTTTGCCTCTGAGTAGCTCTGCACGATGGTGTGGTGCGGGCCGAACTGTTCGGGGCGTTGCCTAGCGAGGCGACCGAGAATTGCATGCGCGGTCAGACGGGGCTCGGCCGCAGGCCAGCGCTCGATGTCGGCTGGGTCCGCGCAAATTTGGGTAGCGAAACCGGTGACCTGGAGGGGTTACTCGGAAACGGCGTAGGACCTGCCGATGCGAGCCTAGATAGTCTTGGCGGACGCACGAGGTATTCTCAAGGAGCTGGCAGCAAAGGTCGCGTAGCCGCCACGAGGGTCGCAAATGGCTTTGCATAGCAGTGCGATCGCGTGAGCGTATTGATCGGATGGGAATCCTATCAATTGGCACTACCAGATCTGGGCGTTTTGCAAGCAGTACCTTCGCCGTAGGATTACGGCAAAGACCGCATGCATATAGGTGTGCGCAAACAGCTTCGAAACGCGGAAAAGAACGGCATGTCGAACATCAATCTCAGCTCCCGATCCATTGCAGGTGCACGTGCCGGACAGCGAGCCATCATCGCCCTAAAAGTCATCAAATGGAGGGCGCTGGCCCCGAGACGTCGAGGTTTCCAGATGACACGCGGAATGAAGCCGATGTCGCGGATGGTCGCAGCAACAAGGCGCGCGCTCGCCATGTACGATCTCGACCGGTGCTGCGCAATCTGGTGGCTCTATCGTCTCCATTTCGGATTCACCGGCGACGTGATGTTGGGGCTCGCCGCGGTCACGGTTGCCCAGGAGAGATCCCGCTGCGGAATTTAGGAATCGTGGCGTCGAGCGCATACCGGGCTCGGCCAGCAATCTGCCGCAGGTTACTCGTTTGCACAAAAGCGTGGCCCAACGCCAATCGCCTCAAGTCTGCCCCAGCCAACAACGCCGCAATCACATCGAGTCCCGGCGACCTGAGCGGGGGGCGGTACTAAGGTGCCCGCAAACGCGACCAGCAGGCCGCGAAGAGCGAACTTGCGCTCGCGCTTAACATCACAAGCTGAAATTGATCGGCGGATGATGTTCCCCACCCCATCTTCGCCCCCGCTCGTTCCCGATCCAAGGGAGCAATTTACGTGAGGCAACGGCTCAGCATCCGGTAACAATTAGGGCGAGGAAATGCGCTTCCCAGCCAGATTGTCGCGCTATAATCCGCAGGATTCCCCGGTTGAAGGCTTACTGGAATGCCACAAATGCACCCCGACAATCGACCGATACGCGCAGTGCGACGAACATGGCAGTACAATATGCACGGCAGAGGGATGGGCGGGGCGCACAGCACCGAATTCGCAATTTGACGCCACAGGAGACCTGCCCTCTAGCGGGGCGAAGTATCTACGATGGTATGGTCCGCAACCGACAATGTCTCACTGATCAGCGCCTGAGCCGTCCGGGTGATCCTGAAGTCGTGACGACTGACAGCACAGAGAGCATGTCTGAGTGGTTGCAGGAGTTTTCGTGGCGGATTAAGCGAGTGTTGATAGCCCACACATTATTGACCGACTGCGCAAAGGCCTGTCAGCTTGCGGTAAGCTATCACAGATACAGAGCCCTTGGGATTAACGGGATGTGACAGGGACAGCGTTATCGCTCCAGACCGATCAGCGCCGAGTCACTCTTCCGCTAGTCTCAACGGCAGTGCGGATGTGGTAGGGACTAGTTGGCCTGGTTTCAGCCCCCGGGTCGGTTAGCACCGAGCCGCGCCCGCACTGTTTTACATCTTGCCCCGACCAATCCCGCTAGCTATCTCGACAAGCTTCGCAGGTACTCTGGCGAAGGTCGGTACACCACCTGAAAAGGTGAGGGCCACGTACTTCCATTTCTGCCGCAGCCCGCGCAATGAGTGGCGTTGGACACTACATGCCGCCACGAGAGCCGCCTGGAACCGCGAGTTCGGCCGCTGGCGCTTCGGCGTTGAAGGCTATGCCATGGAAGAGTTGGTCGCGGAGCTTGGCGCGGCCTTCCTGTCCGCCGATCTCGGCCTAACACCGGAGGTGAGGGAGGATCACGCCTCCTATATCGCCTCTTGAATAAAGGTGCTGAAGAACGGACGCGCGATCTTCTCGACCTCGTCCAATGCCCAACGGACGGCGGACTTCCTACATGGGTTTCAGGCCAAAAATTCCGCCGCGGCCTGAGCCGCGGCGGCAATCATCAATCTGGACCTCGTCATTTTTGCTCCAAATAGCTTGGGTCTCCAACGGACTCTGGACGAAGTTGTTGACTGGGCGTCATCCTACTTACAGCGGAGCGGATTTTTCGCACGGGTTCAGATAGATAATTCGCTGCGGCTGCAAGCATTTTGATTGAGGATGCATGGGTTTGAAGCGCGAGGTCCGGTCTCAATCGCGGCGACCGTACCGACCGTGCGAGCTCAACGACCCTGCTCACGCCTTGCATACCACGAAGTCCGTAGATGCTGCGCGACGCTCGTACCCCCCACCATGGGTTGCGAGTCCGGCTTGTGTGCGAATGGCTCGAGGCCGAGCCCGATGACTTCAAGTCCTTTCCAACCGACGTAGACCGCAACCGGTCGGCGTCAGCCGTCAATGGGTGATTAACGTCGAGCATGGTCATCCCCGCGCAGAGCTGGCTCTTGTACTCCGTGCTCTCGACGTTCTCGGCATCCCGGTGGACGCCAACAGTGGAGGGCCGACCAGCCGCGGGTCTACCTCCGCAGTTGATATCAACGCCATCGTCAACAAAGCCAAGAAAGGCAAGACATAATGGCCGAGCTCATTGCACTCTTGGGTGGCACCGAAGTCGGTCGCGTCCGCAGCGACTCGCGCGGCCGGCTGACCTTCGTTTATGACAATGCATGGCGCAACGCGGAAGGGGCCTATCCCCTGTCGCTTTCGCCGCCGAGGAGCACGGTCCAGCCACTGTTCAGTCCTTCTTGTGGGGGCTGCTTCCTGACAACGAGCAGGTGCTCGAGCGCTGGGCCAAGAAATTTCAGGTATCGGCGCGCAACGTGTTTGCCCTCATCTCTAACATCGGTGAGGATTGCGCCGGGGTCATCCAGTTCGTCACGCCTGATCGATTGGAGGCTCTGAAAACAGGCAAAGATGACGAGATCGAATGGCTGGATAAGCCGGAAATAGCAAATCGGCCTCGAGTCTTGCGCGAGGATCACGCTGCCTGGCGTCTGCCCCGCGACACGGGTCAATTCAGTCTTTAGGCGCCCAGCCGAAAACCGCGCTTGTCTCCTCAAAGACAACAAATGGGGCATTCCATCCGGGCGCATACCAACCACCTACATTTTGAAACCACCGACGGGCCATTTCGATGGTCACGCCGAGAATGAGCATATCTGCCTGCAGCTCGCACGCGAACTCGGGCTGCCACCCGCTGAAACCAAGGTGATGCGCTTCGAACAGGAAATAGCGATCGTGGTTTGAACGCTAGATCGGCAGGTCAGCGGGAACGACATTATCCGCGTTCATCAGGAAGATATCTGTCAGGCCATGGGCATCCCGCCGACCAAGAAATACCAGAACGAGGGCGGACCAACGCCTGCCGATGTGGTCGAGCTCTTGCGTACCTACTCGACAGACCGCGAGGCTGACCTGAGACGTTCGTCAGCGCTTTGGTCTTCAACTGGCTCATTGGAGGCTCTGATGCTCACGCCAAGAACTATTCATTGCTTCTGGCCAGCGGTCCTCTCGTGCGTCTCGCCCCCCTTTACGACATCGCCAGCATTCTTCCTTACGACAACGTCGATCAGCGCAAGATCAAACTCGCCATGAAAGTCGGGGGTGAATACAAGCTCGACCAAATTGGCTTGCGTCAGTGGCAAAAATTTTCACGCGAGCTGCGTGTTGATGCTGACGTGCTCATCGCTACGCTGATCTCCATGGCCGGGCAGATCCATGACCTGGTGGCGGACATTCGCACGCGAGCGCAAAAGGAGGGATTGGAGAACGCTGTCATCGAGCGATTGGCAACGGCTTTGGGTGTGGGAGCCAAGGATTGCGAACACGTTCTGAAGGGGCCTAGGATACGGATCATCCATCAATTGAAGGGAGTCGAACGCAACCACGAGCTCGTTCATTCTGATATCGGCGCGCTCGCCGAACGGCTGCCTGACAAGCCCGTTGCCGCGTCCCCTTATGCTCGTCCCGAGTTACGGATTGCAAGCGCTCGGCCGGCGCTCAACTTTGCAGGTCGAAACTAGCGAGCCGCTGCCGGTCTAGAATCATGAGCTCGCGTTGAGTATTGCCGACGAAAGCAAAAACGCCATCATTATGTAATTGCGACACTGCGCGTGAGACGGTCTCGATGGTCAAGCCTAGGTGATCCGCGATGTCTCGGCGAGACATTGGCAGTGACATAACATCAGCAGTCGTGAGCCGCGCATCCATCTCATGCAAGGAAGCGGCAACGCGCTCCAGAGCAGTATTGCGTCCAAGCAGCAGCATTTGGTTTTCCGCGTGCTGCAATTTAGCCATGGTCATGCTGAGCAAGGTGCGTCAGACAACTGCGTCAGTGTGGGCGATTGCATCAAGAGTGTGCCTCTTGATCAGCCGAACAGTGCTCTGCGTAACGGCTTCCGTAGCAAAATCGGTGTGCCCCACTGTTCTCGAATCCGAAAATGTCACCTGGTAAATGAAACGCGCCAATCTGGCGTCGCCCATCGGACAGCAGTTTGTAGGCCGGTACCGCTCCTTTCATGACATGATAGACGCATTCCGCGGGTTCACTCTCGATGTAGATCGTCCGACCCTTCTTGTAACGCTGACGATGTGAGGAAGATCGTGGTGATTTGAGCATTGTCGGCATAGATGAGCATTCACGGTGTGTTGGTTTCTCAGCCATGGATCCGCACGCTTCATATTCCATATGGGTATGTCAGATTGCCGCCTTAATGTCGTAAATCCGACAGGGGCTGCCGGAGCAACTCCGCACGAAACGCTGTACGTGGGCATGTTCTTCTCGTCCAACAAGGCGCGGTCGAGATTTTGTGGGTGGCACGGCGGTTGCTAATGAGCAGAGAGATCACCGGATGAGGTGGGTGAAGATGGTCGCAGGCGGATTTTAGGGTTCACACGGATGAGACTGTTGCCGGTTTCAACAGACGTCTTGCAAGACGCGGCTATTGCGGATGCGTCATTCACCACGCCTCCCGCGGCTACAGGCCAAGCCGCTGCCCCATCCCAAGTCACACAAACGTGCTTCGGTAATGAAGCGAAGGACCCGGACAGAATTTACACGAGCGCCAAGGACAAGAACTTACACGAGCTCAAAGAGACTTCTGTGGAAATGCTGGATGTCATCGGAATTGGGATCGGCCCATTTAACCTCAGTCTTGCAGCGCTTATTGAACCTACTCCGCTCCGCGCACTTTTCCTGGAGAAGCGAGACGCACTTTTCTGGCATCCAGGCCTTGCACTGCCGAACAGTCGCCTTCAGGTGTCGCCGCTCAAGGATTGCGTGACCCTAGTCGATCCTACTAGCCCATACTCATTCCTCAACTATTTGGCACTGCATGGTCGGCTCTACAGCTTTGTCAACAAGCGAAATGCTTCAACGTCCCGGCAGGAGTTCATTGAGTATTACCGGTGGGTCGCAGGGCGACTCAATACGCTCCGCTTCTCGGAGGACGTCACGGATGTTGTTCCGTTTAGGGACGGCTACCGCATCAGCACGAATACAACCACATACTTGGCGCGCGCTGTTGTTGTGGGCGTTGGCGTAGAGCCCAAGATTCCTCCCTGCGCCAGATCTTTGCTATGTGACACTGTCTACCATGCAGCCGACTATCTCGAGCGGCAGCTTCCGCATGCAGCCGAGCATGTGCTCGTTGTGGGAGGTGGTCAGAGCGGGGCTGAGATTATTGAGGACATGCTTACTCGTTCTGTGCCCACCCAAATCACGTGGGCAACGTCGCGTTCAAACTTGTTTTCCATCGACGACAACAGCTTTGTGAATGAGGCTTACACACCCTCCTATAGCCGTCGCTTTCACGCTCTACCGCTTCAGCAGCGCCGGGACATAGTCGAGGGTGAGGTGCTTACGAGCGATGGTATTTCTGTCGATTTGTGCAATCGCCTATATGAAATGCTGTACGAACGCAGCGTGGATGGCACGCTGGCCGACCGTTTTCGTGTGTTGTCCAGCGTAGTCGTGAAAGACATCGCGTCCCACAAAAAGCGCTGGCGAGTCGATCTAGATGAGATCGCAACGCAGCGAAATAGCTGCATCCTCGTCGATCGTATAGTGCTTGCTACAGGTTTCCAGCCACGTACGCCGCCCTTCTTGGAGGCCCTCCTCGAGGGTGCGTGTATGGAAGATGGCCTGCCCGTACTCGGCCCGGACTACGCAGTCCGCTTCGGTCGGCACATGCCAGGACCAATTTATCTACAAAATCAAAGCCGCGTGCAGCACGGATTGCAGAGTGCCAATCTATCTTTGGTGGCGTACCGCAACAGCCAAATTATTAACAGCCTTCTCGGCCGACCGTTCTATTTGAATACATCCGACAGGCAGATGATTGAGGTTTGTTCAGACACGTCTGAACGAGACGACGGTGTGGTTGCGATGCGATCGACCCGACAGGTATTGGGTAGCACATGAACGGCGGCTCGACCTCACCGCTGCGGGGCCGGATTGCGCATGGAACGGCCAACGCTGCCGACCAGCTTTCAGGCACGCTCGACTACCGCGCCTTTGTACCATTTTTGATTGCCTCCATCGTCATTGCCGCAGCTTACGGCACTAGCTTTCTATTGCCGGACTACATGCATGCGCTCGAAACGGATAGTCGAGCCGCGGGTCTTATTATTTCCAGCGGCATGGCTACTACTCTCGTTTCCTGTTGCTTGGCTGGGTGGCTGGCAAAGCGGATAGGCCTATTACCCACGTTGACTGCCGCATCGCTGTTTATGGCGGTAGCCATGCTGACCTTTGCCGGCGCTGCCCTCGATACGCGAGCGGCGTACGTTGGAGGACTAATGGTGGGCGCTGCTTGGTCAGTGTTCTACATTCTGGCACCGCTGCAGATCATTCGACATCTACGGCCCTCAGCACGTATTCAGTATTTGACGGTCTTATCCGGATCACAAATGGCTGGGCTCGGCCTAGCGGCTCCACTTGGTCACTTGCTCGCAAAATACACTGGTTCGCTGGCCACGATTTATGCGGTGCTTGCGATTGCGTGCGTGACCGCCGCCGCCTGCGTGGACCTTACAAGACGCGCGATGTCGAGGCTATCGGCACTGGCTATGCCGGATATCGCGATTACACTTGCCGCGACTATGACACTGCTTCAGAAGTGCACAGCGCTCCCGATCGCCATGATTGCGATTTCAGGCTGCACGTTCGCGGGGCTGTCCACATATCAGAGCGCGTATTCCGCATCACGTCACTTGAATTCCGATCTGTTCTTTCTCGTTTTTACTGCTACGAGCGTGGCACTACGCTTCTCAGTCGCTCACTTCATGGGCAGCCTGCCGTTACGCCGACTGGCGCTCACGCTCATCCTACTGATCGCTGCGTCTCTGGTGCTGTTCCTTCTCAACGGTGGCAGCACCTCACTCTATATTGCGGCCACAGTGCTCTTTGCCGCCGGCTATGGGTTAAATTATTCAACCTTAAACACGATAGCCGTCAATCTCGCCGGCGAGCACGGCGTCTCCGTGCCCACTACCTCGCAGATCTTTACCCTCGCATACTTCTTCGGGATCTTCGGCTTTCCCATGGTCGGAGGGCAGTTGGTCCGTGGATTCGGCCTTGACGTGATGTTGCTGAGCCTATTGAGCGCGACCGCTCTGAATGCGGTGCTAGCAACCCGCCTCGGGCAAAGCACAACTGATCCGCCTCATCTTAGGAAGGAGCTCACACATGCTGACTGAGGCACAACAATCGAAATGGCATAAGGATGGATACCTTCGATTGGAAAGGTTCTTCGATCCAGCCACGCGCGACAAGATTTCTCGTTACGTTGAGGAAGTTGCACGTTGGGATGTAAGCTCCGATAAGTGGATGTTGTGGTTCGAGAAGACGAGTGACAGCCGGAAGATTATCTCGAAGGCCGAGAACTTCCTAGACTACCATGCCCCTCTACGGGAGGGGCTCCTGGCCGATGGCCGCATTCGTATAGCGGTCGAGACACTCTTGAATGAGAAGACACGGATGTTGAAGGAACTTCTGATCTTCAAGTATCCGGACAGCGGCGGATACCGCCCTCATCAGGACATCTACCATGTGCCGCACAAGATACCCGACCGCATGGTGCACGCAATTGCATCCATCGCCGTGGACGACTCCGACCCGGGTAACGGTGGGCTCTTCTTCACGCCAGCTCGCCATAAGGAAGGAATGTTTCCGATGGATGCCGGCGGCGTGATTCACCCGGAGATCGCCGAGACCTTCACATGGGAGCCGGTGCAATTGAAAGCTGGTGATGTTTTCATTTTCGACGATTATGCGCCCCATTACTCCTTGCCAAACAAGAGCGATCGGTCGCGTCGTGCGATTCACCTGGTATTCCAGCGCGCATCCACTGGGGGTCCGACACGCACCGAATACAACTGCATGAAGCGCGCCTACAACCCTCCAGAGGAAGCGGTGGCCGATCTTGAAAACCTAAAGCTTCCCAATGGCATATTCTATCGCGACTGATAGCCAACGTCTGAGGAAGACCATCGTGTACACGGCGCAGCTTGATCATTCTCTGATGAGATCCGAATACGGAGTTCTGGTCTGGCGCCTTTTGGAGCATCTCCCGGAGGGTCTCAGCCCAGCATTTGGCGCTTCAGTCGTGGAGCTCGCTCCAGGCGATGCGGTCGACCCGCACGATCATCAGGAGCACGAGCTGTGGCTGCTGATCTCTGGTCGCGGAGAGTTCGAAGTCGACGGCCAGGTCCGTAATGTTAGCGAAGCGACCTTGTGTTACATGTCGCCACATCAGACGCACACTATCCGCAATATCAGCCAAGACAGCACTCTCAAGTTTATCTCGATCTGGTGGGATTGACGTGCGCACTTATTTTGTCTGTCCTGCGCCGCCTTGCCCTAACGGCAAACTACATCTGGGCCACATCGGCGGCGTGTATTTACTTGCTGATATCTTCGTCCGCTTCCAGCGCATGACCGGCCATCGGGCCTACTACATCACCGGCTCAGACGAGCACGGCACACATACGCTCGAAACGGCACGAAAGCTCGGCCGATCCTTTAGCGAGGTCGCAGAACAATACGTTCACCAGATCTTAGAGTGTTTGCGTGCCGTGCAAATTACGCCTGATGTGTTCGTGCGCACATCTAGCGAGATTCACAAGGAAAATGCGCTAGCGATATTCCGCGAGCTGCAAGTGGCCGGCTACGTCCACGTAAGGCAGGGCGTGCAACTGTATTGCGAACATTGCGATGAGCTCGTTGCGGACTCGCTCGCAACTGGCCGTTGCCCGGCCTGCTCATCGCCCTGCGACAGCAATCTGTGTGAGAACTGCGGGCTGGCTGTTCAGCACGACACAATCCGTGACGCACGACACGTCACCTGCGGCCGCAATCTTGTGCTAAGAGCCATCAAGCAGGCCGTGTTCGACATGCCGCGTCTCGCTCGCCAACTGCACGAAGCCATTGGTGAAAGCGCGTGGCCCGAGCCGATACGCGCCAAGGCGCGCGCTTGGCTACACCGAGAGGTGCGCGGCTTGCCGATGACCCGCCATTTTAGGCACGGAGTTGAGGTACAACAGCCTGACTCTCTGATCGGCCAAACGCTGCTTACATGGTTTGAGGGCCTCTGGTGCTTCGACACCGGAATTCGCGAGCAATGCGCCCGCTTAGGTCTGGACGCAAACACGACGTTGCACGACCAGAACAGCGAGCTTCTCTTCTTCATGGGGCAAGATAATCGCTTCTACTACACGCTAGGTGTCGCCGGCGCTCTGCTCGCGCGCGGCTACCCAATTCCAAAAAATCACTCCGTCCAGGATTTCTACAAGCTGGAAGGCGAGAAGTTTTCCACCAGTCGTGATCATGCTCTTTGGGCTGATGAAGTGGCGCGCGAGGTGGGGCCAAACGTACTCCGTTATGCACTGGCGCGAGTGGCCAAGCCGTTTGGAACCGACGCAAACGATTTTGATCTCGACGGGCTCATCTCGGCAGCCTCACGCATTCGGGTCTGGGAAGATGCGTTACGGCGGTGTGCAGAAAGCGCACTCACGGTAGAGAGCACCGAACTCTCCCCGAATTTCCGCCGCTTCGCTGAAGATTACGCCGATGCGGTCACCGCACTGCGTTTCTGGGATGCGCTTGATATCATCGACAGGTACTTCGAGCTAGCTGGCTTTGCACATGCAGACGATTGGACATGGAATGCTGCGCAGATCTCGCTGTTCCTGAGCCTACTCTATCCCGTAGTACCTGAGCTAGCGATGGGCTACGGCCAGCACTACTTTGGCGGTGCGTGGCGGCCGTCCCTCGAGACATCAGCCGTAGCAGCCCAGCCAAAGGCGTCACTGGACTTTCCCCGTTTCAGCGCGCCAATACCTGCAAGCTTTGCCTCGGAGTACAATAAGCGCTTTCGCAGAGAACAGATTTGGCAATCATGAAGATCCGAATGACGAAGCTATGAATACGCGCATCTCAAAACGCAGCGCTGTCGCTCAGGGTTTCGCGCCGTTCAACTCCTCAAGTGCGACGAATGGGATCAATTTCGGCTATGGGCTGGCCGACCCGGTGATGTTTGCAGAACTGCCGTGGCCAGACGCGTTTGACGGACGTACAGGTGTGGCTCCCGCCGATCTGCCGCAGTATACGGATGCCGCGGGTTTGCCCGAACTTCGTACCAAGCTTGCACTGAGGTACGGTGTGCGGCATGACCAAATTATGCTTACGAGTGGAGCTTCACAGGCCTTACAGTTGCTTGCCGATGGCTGGATTGACCCCGGTGACGTGGTCCTGACGGAGGACCCCTCCTACTTGGGTGCACTGCGTACGTTTTCGATCGCGGGTGCAACCGTGGTCCAGCTAGGTCTGGCTGCAGAGGGAGTGGATCTGAACGAAGTGGAGGCAGTGCTGCAGACCAGTGCCCGGGTGAAGCTCTTCTACACGATGCCAGCATTTCATAATCCAACCGGGCACCAGATGTCGTGCGACCACGTGGCCAAATTGGCGGCACTGCTAGCCCGCAGTGGCGCTCTCTTGGTGCAGGACCTTGTCTATGCTGAGTTGCCCTATAACGGTCCAGTGCATTGGTTGGCGCCGGGCGACAACGTGATCAATGTCCATAGCATCTCAAAAGTTGCCGGACCGGGACTACGGGTAGGCTGGGTGCTTGCGGAGTCGGACATTATCAACAGGCTTGCGCACCTCAAACGCGACGGCGGCGTAAGTCCGGTTCTAAGCAATGTCGTTTTGGGATTATTGCAATCGAGCGCTCTTGACTCGCACATAACACGCTTGCGCGAGCACTACCGAGCGAAGCGAGACGGCGTACATAGGTTATTGCAGCGCAGCCGGATTTGCGAGCCGGAATATAGTGTACCAAGCGGGGGCTTCTCGTTCTGGGTACAGCTTGCCGCGGGTACGGATCCGGAGAGGTTTATTGAAGCTGCAAGCCGCGAGCACGACGTGCACCTTATAAATGGTCGGAACTATGGCCCACGAAGTGGCCGTCACGTGCGCCTGTGTTTCAGCTATCTTCCAATATCTCTCATTGAGCAGGGGCTGGAGCGCTTAGGTAATTTGCATGCTAAACTCTAGACGCGTGTGGTATGTTTCAGCAGAGTTTTCCCATCTGACGCGGGGTCGCAGGTCCAGCTCCAAGCGCCGACACTTCTGAAGAGAGCGGGCTTACGCGGACACACGAAGTCGCTGTCCTGCTTTGTTGTCCGCCGGCAAGGTCGCTTTGGTGCGCTCCAACCGACCCGCCCATCACTCGTCCGAAGCTCGAAGAAATGTTCGAGCTGTATAAGGGGAGCTTCGTTCCCACGCACTGGAGCAGAGTATACGGTTCCGATTTGCCGCATCTTTGCAAGCTACTTAAAGCTCATCGCCGCGAACCGCGAGCTGAGCTGCAAGCTCGTGAGCAGCCGGGTTCGCCGGCCGTGCAGTCCGCTCGGCAGTCCGGCTCGGCGCGGGAGCATCCCCCGACGCCTGGCTACCCTGAGCTCGGGAGCTTGGGCTCGTTGGCCAGCAGATGCAAGAACCAGCATCACCATCGACTGCCGGGTCCTGCGGCGGTCTTGAGCCTTTTGTTGATCTGAATACGCCCGCGCGTCTGAACTGCGCGACGATGCTGACTTTGGCCGGCGGATCCTGCCAGAGCTCGCTCAGACACCTACGCTGCTCTTTTAGTCTTTGGTCGACCTGAATGCGCTAACGCCGTCGGAGTTGCGCGACGATGCTGAGTTGCGCCAGCGCAGTCTGCCAGAGTCGCTAAGACATCTACGCTGAATCATTTGTTGATCCCGCCCTCGGCGTCCTCCGGCTGCTGCGATTTTTACGTCGCTCAGCAGGCGATCGGTCGTCACCGCGCTCACCTTCAAAACCGGCCCACCGCTCATCGGCAGAAAGCTTCAATCTGCCGTGCGTTCAAGTGCCGGGAGCGAGAACGGCTCGCGACGAGCCGCTTACTGCAGAGCCGGTCAGAGGCGTCCCATAGCACAATCAGTGCAGCGCGAATGGAAGCCCCATAGGTCCGGCTTGGACGCCGCGGCACGGCCGATCCCGATGCCCCGTCCACCGACAGTGGTCGGATCGCGTGCTTACGATGTCATCCCGTGACGGTGCAAAGCTCGTCCAGGATTCGTCCCTTCTCACGCCGCCCGCCCGCCCGGTGACGCTCGGCCAGGGCTGATGTGATCTCGCGCTTTGCGCGCATGCTGATCGTCCCCGCCGCAGCCGCCACCGAACTGATCCGGCAGCTCCGCCCCAGGCACGACTGGGAAGTTGTCCGGTAAGATTTTTAGTGAGGCAATGCGCCCCTCGGCGACACGAGGATTACTCTCGCCTTGGATAGCCGATGAGAGAGCGAATGAACGAGGAACGAATCGCGGAAGGCTCGTCGTGGATTTGCGAGAACGATCCGGATCAACTGTGGCTTGGTACCCGTGCGTGCACCTGCGGCGCCGCCGGTATGCCGTTTTGCACTAGTTGCTCGCTATCGAGCGGAGCGTCCCCCTGGGGCGATAGCGTGTGACTATCGTTTGGGGCACCGCGCAGTGCGTTGCGGCTAGGGACGCGCCCGACGACTAGGCGGGTCCCAACAACCCGAGCAATGACGAGTCGTCGGCTCCCATGCCGCCGCAAGACTTCATCGGCCGGGAGGAAGGCGGGTCCTGACACCCCATGAAGCTCCGCGACGATCGAGAGCCGCGGGGCCGTTTCGTTCTGCAGATGTCGCGATGCATTGCCTCACGAGCGACGGCCTCGTCAGCTTCTGGACAGCCTATCCATAATAGGATCAGCTCAATTGATTTCTTGGACGTGAGGCTAGCGTGGACCCGTACAATTCCGATCCATCCAATCCAACAGCTTGGTCCCAGGTGCAGCACGCCGTCTTGGAAAAGGACCAGGGGGGCCATGCCGGGCAAGAGGGCTTTGAGCAGCACTTGGCCGAGGCGCACCCGCCCGATCCGGGTCCTGTCTCCGGTGGCGGCCGCAGCGGCCGCAACTACCATCCCCATCTCTCTGCAGAACATCGGGACATTATCGACAAGGCGATTGCCCAATATGCGGCTCAGAAAAACCCACAACTGAAGACGGTTAAGCGCTATACGCAGGCGCTTCGCCGACTTGGAAATGATCTTGGCGCTCATCGCAAAACGATTGATCTTGGGGACCACCAGTCCCTGGTCCGTCACGTCAAGACTTACTTCCCGAACGACGAAGACATAAAGAAAGGGTTGGGTGTCCTTCGTGCGTATCATGATCCGAGCTATGTAGCTTCTGGCGGGCGGCCGCGCACGATCCCTTCAGCGGAAGACGCGCCCCTCTCAGAGCGGCTTAATGCCAGTGGCATGACGTCGGGCAGTGCTGCTCGTCATGATCGTAGTCTTCGCAGATTTTCTAACGCGCTTAATCTTGCGGGCTACTCGATATCCGGGCTAGACCACGCTGCGCGCATCGAATTCGCTCAAAAGTGGTTCCCGAACGACGAACTTTTATTGTTCGCATTAAGCAAGGTTCGCGATGCCGAGAACGTTTCCGGCGCGGGTGCATCGCAGGAGCCCAGCGGTTACGCTGTCCCGTCGCCCACATCGCATCTTTATCCCGATGACGCCCGCATCATTGATGGCCTGGAAAAGGCAGAGCTGAGCATGCTCAAACCCGAGGAGACTAGCCGGAAGAAAGATGTTCAAAATCTGGCCCGCAACCAACGAAGATTAGGCGCTTGGCTCCAAAGGGAGGGGCGCGGGAGCATAGTGAGCCGAATCACCGGCACCAGTGAGCAGCAAAAGTCGTTCAGCGACGATTACAAGGACTTTAAAAAATCCAATCGAAACGCGGACATGGGCTTTGATCGGCTTCGGAACTACCTATGGCTCGTCGAGGCGAACGCTGCGCTGGGCGTCTGCCCTGAACAGGCGGGTGGGGAGCCGCGGCGTGGCGAGTCGAACTCAACGTGGTCGCCGCCGGAAGCGGTGCCAGATGGGTCGTCGGCGATCTACCGAGGTCTCGACTCCTTCGTTGATCTGCCGTACACCTCGCAGGAAGTGAGAGACGATGCTCAATCAGCGCCGGTGGGTAGGGCTGCCGCCAGACCGCCGCTCTTCACCGGACCATCGGACGCTCCAGCTCAGTCGCCAGACATTTTCCGCGGTCTTCAGTCTTTCGTTGATCTGCCGTACACGCCGCAGCAGATGCGAGACGATGCTCAGTCGGCGCCGGTGAGTGGGGCTGCCGCCAAACCGCCGCTCTTCACCCGACCGTCGGACGCGCCAGCTCAGTCGTCAGACATCTACCGCGGTCTCAACTCTTTCGTTGATCTGCCGTACACGCCGCAGCAGATGCGAGACGATGCTCAGTCAGCGGCGGTGGGTGGGGCTGCCGCCAGACCGCCGGTCTTCACCGAACCATCAGACGTGCCAGCTCAGTCGTCAGACATCTACCGCGGTCTCAACTCTTTCGTTGATCTGCCGTACACACCGCAGCAGATGCGAGACGATGCTCAGTCAGCGCCGGTGGGTGGGGCTGCCGCCAGACCGCCGCTCTTCACCGGACCATCGGACGCTCCAGCTCAGTCGCCAGACATTTTCCGCGGTCTTCAGTCTTTCGTTGATCTGCCGTACACGCCGCAGCAGATGCGAGACGATGCTCAGTCGGCGCCGGTGGGTGGGGCTGCCGCCAGACCGCCGCTCTTCACGGAGCCATCAGACGCGCCAGCTCGGTCGTCAGACATCTACCGAGGTCTCGACTCTTTCGCTGATCTGCCGTACACACCGCAGCAGATGCGAGACGATGCTCAGTCAGCGCCGGTGCTCAGCCCTGCCGGTAAACCCGCGTTCTTCGTCGGGCGGTCGGGCGTACTTCAGGAGCCTGAGGACATCGGATACCGAGTCGACGAGGATTGGCAGGATGGCCCCCAGCCGGTGTCGGATTTCTTACTCGATGTCCTGAATAACATCGGGGTCCTGCCGGCCCAGTTCAGCGGCCCAACCCAGGGCTCCGTAAACGGTGAGACCTGCTCGATCACATTGGGGCCGCGAGGACGCCGCGGTCCGCAATTCATCCATCATCCTCGCCCGTCCCCTGTCCCGGGTGCTCAGATCGGCCCCTCGGCTACCGTTGCCCCTTCCAGCCACCGCAGCGGACCCGTGCTGGGGCCCACGCAGTGGCTGGGTGACGAGCATATCCAATGGGACTATGAGCTCCTGGCGCAGGAGTTGCAGCAGAACAATCCGGATCTCGCCGCCCGGACGCGGTTCGTGGATCCCCTGATAGCCCAAATGTTGCGATCTCCCTCCAAGGAGGTCGCCGAACGAGCATTAGGGTGGGTTCGCCATTATACAGCCGACTTCCTGTTCCTGCCGGTAAGCGATGCCAGCGATACGGATAGACATCAGCGCGGCAGTCACTGGTCGCTGCTGCTGGTTGATCGCCGCGATCGTGGTCGGCCGGTCGCCTATCACTATGACTCCACCCAGGGATACAATGACAGGCCCGCAGCGGAACTCGCAGGACGGCTCGACGCTAACCTGCAACAGGCCCCGATAAGACAACAGCAGAACGGTTATGACTGCGGCGTCTTTGTCGTGGACGGCACCCGGGAACTGGTTAGGCGATTGGCAGCAAGACGGCCGGACCTGAACCTCAACAATCTTGTCATCAGTCGGCAGGCACTGCGGGACCGACTAGGCGCTGATATCGGCTTCAACTGAACGGGGCGCGCGACCGAGTGAAATGCTGTTCTGGCCGATCGAAGATCCGCAATCGGTGTGTTCGCAGAGCATCATAGTGTCTCACGTGAGGAGCTGAGTACGCATACGACGAAGGACGACGAAGACCGCCTGATTGACGCATGCGCGTGGGCACAGCGAGCTCTATGATCGGTCGGGTGAAGGTCAGTGGCCTGCTGACCCGGCGGGCTTATCGGCCTGGCGAAGGAGCTTCCATTCCCAGGGCAGAAGTTCGTGCAGGCGCGACCCGGAAAGATCGGCGATCCGCGCCAGGACCTCGGCGAGCCAGGCCTTGGGATCAACGTCGTTGAGGCGACAGGTCGTGATCATCGTCAGCATGATGGCGGCACGGTCGGCGCCGCGCTGGCTACCAGCGAAGGTCTAGTTGCGCCTTCCCTGCCTCTCCATGCGCGCTCAGCGCATTGGTGAAGCAGATCTTGCCATCGTCGAGGAAGCGGGCGAAGTCGTCCCAGCGCCTGAGCATGTAGTTCATAGGCTTCAGGACGTCGGAGGAGCGCGAGAGGGTTTCGCGCTCGCGCAACAACCAGGCGTGCATGTCCTCGAGAATCGGCTTGTTCTTTCCTCCGCACTGCGCGCGGAAGTAAATCGAGGGGCAAAGATCGAGCCGCAAGCGATCTCATCAAGTGCGTTTGTGAACAGCACATCTGCGACTCTGAGACGTTAAGCAGCCCATTCAGCGCATGCTAAGAGACTGTGAGGCTCAGTTCCTGCGCCATCTCAGCAGCGATTGGGAATTGATCGAGCGTCGTCAGATTCTGAAGTAAGTGCGAGATCAGGGGCATCTGCGGAGATCTTGCCTAGGGTAGGCTCTACAGATGTTGTGAACTCCACGTCGCGGCTATACGTCATCGAAAACACGCTCCGGGACGTGGCCCACCGCACTTAGCGCGCCAGTGATGTCGAACAAGGCTGCGCTCGCAATGATCTTCAAGCTCGAGGAGGCTGCCGCAAAAAGCTGGGTCGGTCGATGGCCACAATTAGTTTCCGAAACTCTACCCGTAAATTTCGCCGACGAATCAATCGTCAGACCGCGAATTCAATCCACTGCCGCCTAGCCCGTTGGGGCATCAACATTCACCGATGGTTCTTCATTCCACGATAACTCACACGTCGGATCGAAAAACAAGTAATTGCAAGTCAGTTCTTCACCAGGTTGTACGTCACGCGCCGTTAGAACTCGGCAATGATCGTCTTGATATGTGTTTGGCTGACTGCTGTGGTTCATGAAGCGGGCATTGTCAGCATTGTACTCTATAATACCATCATTAGCCTTGTAGTCTCTTGGATAGGCATGCTTATCAAGTAGAGCTCGAAATGTTGGAGCTAGAGTTTCGTACTGCTCAGGCGTCACCGCGATGTCAACGATTGGGTTGTGAATCCAAATCAGCGAATCTTTGGGCAAAAGGGTAGCGGAGAAAAGTCCAATACCGCCAAACTGGTCTGGCTTTAAAACAGTTTCGACAATCAACATTGAAGAAGTCTCCCCTAACACTCAGCAAGCTAACTGACCTGAGCCGCGAAATCTCCTGCACAAATCGGTAGGGTCGTCTAATCGCGCCTCCGTCCCGATTTGGATTTGTTTGCATTTGTTGCGGCAGCGGCTGCTGCGGATCGCCTTGTACGGGGCCGCCGACTTGTCGGTGCTGGAAGGCGGCTGCAAGTCAGTGGGATTCCGAGCAAAGATCCGCGTCGATCAAGGCGGCGAGTTCCTGTCGCGCGATCGTGACCTGTAAGCCTACCAGCGTGGCGATACGCTTACTTTCTCGGCGGTCCGGCAAGCCGCCGAGAGCGGCTTCATCGAGGCCTTCAAGAGCCGCTTTCGCGCCGAATGCCTCAATGGCCACTGGTTCCTGTCCCGGATTGCCCAGGACAGAAGAGACATGGGCACATCGTTAGCGAGGGCCACGGCGTGGGCGGTCGGCAGTCGAACCCTGATTTTGCCGCACAATCACGCCGGCGCCACCAGCCCGCCAACGTGATGAGAGGCGCAAAACTCTAGTTCTGGCTGGTCCAAAGTTCGGTCTCGCTACAAGACCGGCACCGGCGCTGGCGAACAGCCGGGCCTCCAGCACAGCATCGGTGACGTCATCGGGCAACGGCCAGCTCAGCCCCGTCGCCTCGAACCGGCGGATCGTCAACCGCACCGTCGACGGGGCTGTCCCCACCCGCCGCGCGATCTCGCGGGTCGCCATTCCGGCCGATCTCAATCTGATCACATCGCGCACATGGCGCATCGCAAACCTCTCCGTCGG
>NZ_LBKA01000014.1:37591-39982 GCF_028128955.1 Bradyrhizobium sp. CCBAU 11386 | reverse complement strand
GGACCTATTTGAAGCTGGATTGAACGAAGCCGCGTCTTGTGAGCGCGGACCTATGGGGGCTCGATCTAGGTGCCGGTAGGCGCGATTGACCCGATGTCGGGCCCGCGAGCGAGTGTGGCCGCAGATTGTCGCTGATGTTGGCAGCTAAGGATGCCGCCGTCGATAGCGTCGAACGGCGCGTCAAGCCCAGGCGGCTGACTATCGCCCGTTCGGCGGGCGTTGTGAGCGTGCTTGATCGTTCCGACGGAGAACGTCGGCAGGGCAGCGCGTGCAGTGGGAGCGGACAAGTCGAGGTCGTCGGTCATGATGTATCGCAGCGAGGTGCTGCGCGTCGCTGCGCCGGCGCACGCGGCACAAGTCCAATCTCGACCATGCGGCCTCCGCAGATGGGGCACAAGTCGAGGCGGTGACCAAGGAGGATGGCGCAGCGCTCACGATAGTTGACAGCTTCGGCAGGCGGAGGTGGCTGCGGCGCGTCAAGCGCCGCTCGGATGCGCGCGAGTTTGGCGGCGCGGCAGGCGTTCGCCAGGAAACCAAAGTGACGGATGCGGCGGAACCCCTTCGGCAATATGTGGAGCAGAAAGCGACGAAGGAACTCCTCAGTGTCGAGTGTCATCACTTTGGATTTGTTGCCAGCGCGATAATCCTTCCACCGGAAGCGGACGTGGCCCTGGTCACAGGTAAGGAGCCGGCCGTTGGCGATCGCAACGCGATGGGTGTAGCGCCCAAGATAGGCCAGAACCTGTTCTGGTCCGCCGAAGGGACGCTTGGCGTAGACGACCCACTCGACCTTGCGGAGGGCGTTTAGATGGCTGGCGAATGCCGCTGGCTCGACGAGGTGCGCGAGATGGCCGAAGAATTGGAGCTTGGTGCCAACGAACGCCGCCTGCAGGCGCTCCAGGAATAGCCGACGATACAATCGTGACAGGACGCGAACGGGAAGGAAGAACCCGGGGCGACAATGAACCCAGCTTCCATCAGGGGCGATCCCGCCGCCTGGCACGAGGCAATGGGCATGCGGATGATGCGTCAGGGTCTGGCCCCAGGTATGGAGAATGGCGATCATCCCGGTCTCGGCACCGAGATGCTTCGGGTCGGCGCTGATGAGACGGATCGTCTCGGCTGCTGCCTTGAGCAGGATGTCGTAGATCACCGCCTTGTTCTGCAGCGCGATGGCGGCCACCGGCGCCGGCACGGTGAAGACGACATGGAAATAGGGGACCGGCAGCAGGTCGACCTGGCGCTCGGCGAGCCATTGGGCGCGCGCGAGCGCTTGGCACTTT
Source organism: Bradyrhizobium sp. CCBAU 11386 (assembly GCF_028128955.1). NCBI lineage: Bacteria > Pseudomonadati > Pseudomonadota > Alphaproteobacteria > Hyphomicrobiales > Nitrobacteraceae > Bradyrhizobium > Bradyrhizobium sp. CCBAU 11386. The sequence continues at coordinate 38,699 of NZ_LBKA01000014.1, read as the reverse complement.
GGACAGTGCCGATCGCGACAGCTGTTATAGGCGACGCGGACCAGGCCGCAGTCGTCGCACCGCTCGACGTGGCCGCCGAGCGTCGCTGTGCGACACGCCTCGATGGCCGCCATCGCACGGCGCTGATCGGAGGACAGCCGAGGACCCTGCGCGGCACGGAACGCGCCGCCGTGGCGGCGAAGGATGTCCGCCACCTCGAGCACGGGGCGCATATGCGCAGCTCAGTCGGGTGGGATCACCCTGACGGAGAGTCCATCGAATGGGCTGGTCGTGCGGGCGAGCAGATTGGTCGCGACCTGAGCGTAGCGCGCGGTCGATCCCAGCTCGGCATGTCCGAGCAGAACTTGAATGATGCGAATGTCGATCCCGCTTTCCAGGAGATGGGTCGCAAACGAGTGCCGGAGCGTATGGACAGTAATCGGCTTGGCAAGCCGAGCGCGGCGGCGGGCGGCGCGGCAGGCCGCCTGGACGCAGCGGACGCTGACATGTTCACTGGGGTCTTGGCCTGGAAATAGCCACAGCCCCGGTCGGGCTCGTATCCAGTATGTACGCAGAATCTCCAGCAGTCGCGGAGAAAGCATCGCGTAACGATCCCTGCCGCCCTTGCCGTTCTCGATGTGGATCAACATTCGTTTGCTGTCGATCGAGCTCACCTTCAGGCGGACGACTTCACTAGCCCGTAAGCCAGCCGCATAAGCCGTCGCCAGCACGACGCGATTGCGCACCCCTGTAATCGCGTCCAGGAAGCGCTCGATCTCTTCGGCACTAAGCACGAGCGGGAGCTTGTCGGGCTTCTGGCCACCGATGATCCGCTCGAATGCCTCCGTCTGCCCGAGTGTGACACCGTAGAAGAACCGCAGCGCGCAGGCCACCTGATTGATGTGGGACCACGAACGCTTTTGACCGATGAGATGCAGTTGGTAGGCGCGGACCTGCTCGAAACTCAACCGGTCCGGGGCGTAGCCGAAATGTCGGCTAAACTTTGCGATCGCATAGATGTAGGATTGTTGAGTCGACGGCGACAGATTGCGGACCGTCATGTCCTCGATCATGCGCTGCCGAAGAGGGCTCATCGTAGCCATCATGGGTCTCCTGTCTTGAGAGGGGT
>NZ_LBKA01000014.1:36436-37438 GCF_028128955.1 Bradyrhizobium sp. CCBAU 11386 | reverse complement strand
GGTGGGCGAGATCATTCCGGAATGGTGGGCGACATCGAGCGGAATCAGCACACCGTATCGGTGACCTGTGAGGGATCTAGCGCTGGTGGTGCGCTCCTAGACTCCTGGTCATCGCCCGCGCTTCCGCCGCGACGCAGTCCTGTGAGGACGCCAGATCTGCACTAAGCGTTTGGCCCTAAGGGATATCAGCCGATTTGCCGAGCCCCTGTCCCTCGACTGCTAAGCACCAAACCGGGATGCTGGCGTGCGAGTGAGCAAGGAGGGCTTATGCGCTTTGTCCGAAGCCGCAGCCCGTCGCGGGCTGATTGTCTCAAGCTTATCGGCCAACTCGCCAAGCCCGGCTGCAGGCGGCGCATGAATGAATTGCGATGTTCTCCGCATCGAGACCCCAGAGCGGACCTGAAGGCAGAGTAGATCGTTTCCCTAAATCGAAGGGCCATCGCAAGCGCTCATGGCCACGAGGTAATCGAGCCATAACCAGGGCTGCCTTATTCGCTCGGCTCGTTCCTCTGAGTGCTTCTCGGCCAAGCCGTGATCGCGCCAGGTGTCAAAAGAGAGACGACACTCGTGCCAGAAAGTACTCCCCCCGCGCTCTATTCCTGAGCCCGGACACTGAAACACGCAACAAACGCACGGCACGGCCTGCGCACCATTGGCCCCGGCATCTTTCAATGCGGCGTTCGTCGATCCGCCGCAAGGGCCATGCAGACGCCTCGTGAAATTGAGCACCTCGCCCGAGTCGAGACGGCCCCGATGACCCCGGTCGTCGTCGCGGTGTGCCCGCCTGGTGCTGACTTCGGCCGGGAAGGCCTGCACGATCAGCTAAGCTAGAAGATTGTCGCGGCGATCGTCAATTGAGGCCGGCAGGAAGTGCGAAACGCCTCGACCTTCGCGCCGACGAGCCTTGCTCTATGATTTGTCTCGACATCAAAGTACGCGTATGGGGCGACAATCAGGGGTTCTTCCGCACATTTGGTGCAGCTTGAGCGATTGGGGTTGTGT
>NZ_LBKA01000014.1:0-36043 GCF_028128955.1 Bradyrhizobium sp. CCBAU 11386 | reverse complement strand
GGTGCGAAGACCAACATCCTCTCAGACAGGACACCTCAGTTCAGCAGGCTTGCCCCCACTCCCGCGTAGCGGGTTCGTTCAATCCTGGGCGAGATCAAATCGGTACACCCGGGCGAGATCATCGGAATCCGCATTCCTCGCTCACGTCCGGGGCCGGCCCCACCTCTGCTATCGAATTTTGCTACGTTTAGAACGAAAATACTGCGGCAGCGCACCGCTCGGCCTCGCGGCCTGAGCCGTCCAAGGGCCCAAGCGCCCGCAGATCGCCCGCAATGCTGCATTGTGCCGCTGTTCGGCATTACAGACGCGCGCCACGCCCGACAGGGCGTCGTCTCAATTCCGCTCCCACCGGACGCGGCGCGCTAATCGGCGCGAACGTGTCGACTCGCTTCAGCGCCGGTGTTGTGTTGGCTTAGTCGTTATCGGACGGAGCCGAGTACGGCAGCCCTTCGGCCAAGAGCTGCTTCTGTATCTCCTGCGGCAGGCGCGTCGCCAACTCACTGTTGGCTGCTCTGTCCCACGCCTTGCGAGCGGCTGCGCCGTCTTGGCCAAGAGCGGTGCTTGGCGTTTCCGCGAACACGCCCTTGATGGGAAGTCTCGACTTGCTGCGACGGATCGCAATGAACGTGCCACCGTTAGCCGACACGAGAAATGCGTCGCGAACGTTCAGGCTCGCCGAACCGCCGCCCGTTAGTCGATACGTGCTTCCCGTCATGCCGCCAGGGCGGCTATCGTCGTAGCTCTCGGAACGATTGAACCAATCGATCTTCGCGCCACCATGAACATAAGGATCAACCTCTACGGTTGCCGGTGTGTTGAGCAAATTGTTCGCGTAGGCGTCCGCTCGGGCGCGCTCCGCATCTGTAGCGAGTGTCTTGGGGAGTTCAGACATTGGTTGCCGCGTAATGGTCCTATCGGCAGATTTATGTCAGGCGGCGAGAATGGCAGCGATGACGCTGGCGCGGTAACGGCGGGAACCACCAAGCTTGAAGCCGTCACCGACCACGGCACGGCCAGCCTTGGAGTAAAGCCAGGTCGGAGCGCCGTGCAGACTTCCTCCACGGTCAAGGCAGCTTCGCCCGATAGGGCCGCTAGACTGCGCTTGGTGGCGTGGCGTTCTGAGAACGATAGGGGCTGGTCGGACGGTAGTGCGGTAGTCATGGCGTAGGACTCCTCATCCCCCGGCAAGCTGGTTGCCCCCGAGGGTGTGTCAGTGATGGCGCCCGGCAGGCGGGCGATGGTGCTTAGTTTGGACGGTCTCGCGAAGTGCGCCGGTCTAGGGTATCCGCGCGCGAGCTGTTCGTTTGGACCGTTAGGCAGAAGGTCTCACAGCTCGGTTCTGGCGGTCAATTAAAGGGGCATGGCAGCCTAACACAGACCCGAGCGGCTCCGGCCGTCTCCGGCCGGAACAAGACGCATGCAAGCGGCGCGCGCGTTTTCTAAACAAAAAAATTTCGCCCCGGAGGCATCCCCCCGGGGCGTGGCGCCTCTGGCTCTCCCGACAAGCAGAAGGTTTCCCGCTGGTTTCCCAAGCGCAAAATCGACTGAGTGCGACGGGGGTTAAGTTATTGATTTTGCTGGCGCGCTCGGAAGGATTCGAACCTCCGACCCTCGGAATCGAAATCCGATGCTCTATCCAGCTGAGCTACGAGCGCCCTGGCCCGGGCATCGGGCCGAGACCGAAACGTACCGGACCGTTGCTGGCGAACCAGCGTATCGGGCGGCGTTCGGACGCGTTCGAATTAGCAGAGAGGCTGGCCAATAAAAAGCCCTTCCCGCCTCCAGCGAGGCGGATCAGAGCCGGCTCTCACCAGGTCGTGTTGAAGAGACCGAAATGCGGCTGCTGGGCCACCAGCATCATCGGCCGGCCGGGCTGCGGCGCCGGATGCGCCCGCGCAACCTTGCGCTTGGGCTGAGCCTGGGCTGGAGAAGCCTGGGCCTGGGCCTGGGCCTGGGCGTCGATCTTCTTCGCTGTGGCGGCATCAGCCTTCTGGCCCGGCGTGAACTGGGCGAACGTCTCGCGCACCCGCGCCTTGGCCGACATCTCGGCGAGCGCCGCCGAGGCGGCATCCTGCACCGGCGGCTGGGGCGCAACGACAGCGGCGGTCTTCATCGCGGGCGGGGCAATCGTCGGCTGGCTGGTGTCGAGCACGATACGCTCGGGCAGGTGCCGATCGGACCGGATCCGGATCAGCGGCTGATCGTTGCCGGCGGTCGCGACGGCTTGCGTCACGGGCGAGGCCGGCAGAACGAAGTTCACCGCAAACAGCAGTGTGAGCAACGCTCCACCGACAAACATGAAATACCGAAAGATGGGCATGGGCCGCGCTCCGCCCCCCGCAATCCCCGCGTGGGCTCTTCGCCTTAACAGGCGATACTATAATTGGTTCCTGGCCCAGCCGTTCGGTTCAAATGGCAACGTCAGGTTTTTTTGCCAAGGCCCGGTAAGGGTAACTTTTCCGCTACCCGAAAATGCCGCCCTTTACGCGCGGCGGGCTGCAACCAGCGAACACTTGGCCTGATCGGCATTGACGTTGACGTAGCCGATGGGGATGCGCGCAAAGGTCTTGCGGCTCTTCATGCTGACCGTCTCGGCCAGAACGCGGCTGCGGTCGGTGAGATGACTGCCGTCGCGCCGTGCGAACGCGCAAACGATCGCCACATCCTTTACGGCATAGTCATTGTCATTTCGCAGCGTGAACGTCACCAGCGCCTTCGAGCCAAGCCCGCCGCGGCGCCAGGTCTGGGAGGAAATCCTGAGACGGTCGAGTTCTGCCGCGGCCAGAGCCTGGGCTTCGGACGCCGGCGTGGCCACAGCTGCCGCATCGCCCGGAGGCGCCGTCTCGACGGATGCCAGCTCCGGCTTCGCCGGTTCAGCGCTGTTGCCTTTGGAGAGCGGCAGCAGCATCCAGACTCCGCTACCGACGATGATGGCGGCCAGCAGCCACAGAAGGCTTCGGCCAAATGAGACACTTGCAACCGTCACGACCCGCGCCCAGCGCTCGCCGATGCCGGCGAAGCGTCCCAACCCGACCCGCTCAAACCCTGCGCTCATGGCTGTATCACCGATGGTGGCCGCAACACGTTCAACGGCGGACTCGGCCACTGCTTACCTTAATCCGGGAGACGAACTAAGGTTCCCGCGCTTCAAGCGAGTCGGCAACGGCGGTGGCGATCACCGGCCGGGGCCGCTAACATGCGCCGCAATATCGAAAGACCTGTTGGGAGAACATGAAATGCCAATCGCCGTCACTTGGGATCACGTCCATCTGCGCAGCCCCGATCCGGAGGCCACGGCGGCCTGGCTGCGGGACATCCTCGGTGGCGAGATCGTGCGCGCGCCGGGACGGATCGACGTGAACCTCGGCGGCGCCAGGATCTTCATCGCACCGCTGGAGGGCGACAACACCGTCAGCCCGCCGCCGCCGCACCCGCACCAGGGCCTCGACCATTTCGGACTCACGGTGAAGGACATCGACGCCGTCGCCGCCGAGATCAAGGCCAAGGGCGTCACGTTCACGCGCGAGCCGACGACGATCCGGCCCGGCGTGCGCATCTGCTTCATCCGCGGCCCCGAAGGCATTTCCATCGAGCTGCTCGAGCGCGACAAGAAATACACCTGACGCGGCGCGCGCCGCATCGGCCATCAGCGAGGCCAGGCGACGTGCCGCCTGGCGCGGCTATGTCATGCTGCCGGGCATGAAGCAGCGGATGGTGACGCCCATGTAGCCGTAGATCGGCCATACCATGGTGCGGCCGACTCGGTTCGGCTCCGAGATCACGGCCTCCTCCGGCACGTCGACCCAGACGAGCTCCTGCTGCTGGCCGTCGAGCGCGTAGCCATAGCGCGGGACGCGGACACGATAGTGCCCGTCCTTGCTGTCCCAGTCGGTGTCCGAGAGCGCCGAGCCGTCGGCATCGGAGCAGCAAGGCCCCTTGCCGCTTCGCAGGCTGTCGAACCAGGCCTTCAAATCCGCATTGGTGTTGACGAACTGGCCGCGGTCGCGGGCGTGCCCGAAGGGGGCTGCTAGCGCAATCAAGGCCACGGCGCATGCCAGCCTCGTCACGCTTCGCCAGCGTGCCGCGCGACCGATCCGCCGTCGTTCGCTTTTGCAGTTCGTGGGACGCGCACTGTACAGACGCGGCTGATCGCCGCTGGAATCGATCCAGTTGCTCACGTTTGTCTTGCTCCAGCACCCCGCGGCCAGTGCAACAATGGTTATGCATTTCGCGGGCCAACCTGATTCGCAACGACTGGCCACGCCTCATGATGAGACCGTCATAACCGCGTCATAGACAAGCCGGGACAATTACGGTCCGCGCCACGGAACAGCTTGCCGGCCGGCAAACTGCCGCGTTGCGCGAGGGGATGCGCTTTGGCATAAAAGCTCTACCGGTTACGCCATTGGGCGATGGCGGCCGGCCCGCGGGACGTTATGAAGAACGGCCTCTATTCGATCCACGTGAACCTGCTCGATGGTCGAGTCGGCAAGGGCAGCGGCGTGATTCTCTTCCGCGACGGTAAGATCCTTGGCGGCGATGCCTACCTCTATTACACCGGCAGCTACGTGGTGAAGGATGACCACTCCTTCAAAGGCGAGGTGCTGGTGCAGCGGCACACCTCACCGCGGGGCGACGACAATCCACTGTTCGGCGGACCGGCGCCGGTCGGCATCGGTGTCAGCGGGACCTACACCGACACCCGCGCGGAAATGACGGGAACGGCGCTCGTCGGCAAGGCCAGCCTGATTTTCGGCGCGACGCTGCACAAGCTCGCCGACGTGGATTAGCTATTCCGCAGCCTGCTCGAGCGGCGCCGTCCGCGGCAGGATGATCTGGATGCGCGTGCCCCCGCCCGGCTCGGAATCGAGATCGAGCCGGCCGCCGAGCCGATTGGTGACGATGCTGTAGACGATGTGCAGCCCGAGTCCGGTGCCGCCCTGGTCGCGCCGCGTCGTGAAGAACGGATCGAAGGCGCGGCGGCGGACGTCGAGCGACATGCCGCAGCCGTTGTCGGAGAAGATGATCTCGACATTGTCCTTGCCGGACTCGCGCACCTGGATGTCGATGATCCCCGGGCGCCCGTCGGGAAAGGCGTGCGCCACCGAATTGAGAAACAGGTTGGTCAGCACCTGCCCGTACGGACCGGGATAGCTGTTCATGGTCAGGTTGGGCTGGCAATCGACGTTGAGCGTCAGATTGTGTTTGCGCAGGCCCGGCCGCAGGCTCATCACCACCTGCTCGGTGAGGTCGCCGAGATCGAAGCTGCGCTGGTCCGAATAGTTGCGGTCGGCCGCGACCTGCTTGAACGACTGGATCAGCTCGGCGGCGCGGTTGAGATTGGAGACGAGCTGCGAGGATGCGTCGCGGCTGGTGTTGAGGAAGTCGTTGAGCGTGGAGCGCCGGAGCTCGCCGCGCTCGACCTCGGACGTGAACATCGCCGTCTTGCGCTCCAGCGCGGAGGCGACCGTCAGGCTGATGCCGACGGGATTGTTGACCTCGTGCGCGACGCCGGCGACCAGCCGTCCGAGCGCGGCGAGCTTCTCCGCCTCGATCAGCGAGGCCTGGGTCTCGCGCAGATTGCGCAGCGCAGTCTCCGCGGATTCCTTGGCTTTGCGCATCTCCTGCTCGCCGCGCTTGCGCTCGCCGATGTCGAGCGCCACCGTGACGATCCGCTCGATCTCGCCCTCGGCATCGAGCAGCGGCAGCTTGTTGACCAGCCATTGCCGCATGTTGCCGGAGCTATCCTTGTACTCCTCCTCGTAGAAGCCGAGTCCCTTGCGGAGCTTCAGCACGCGCTTGTCGTTCTCGTCGGTCTTGGCTGCGCCGTAGCGCGACATCAGGTCCGCGGTGGTGCGGCCGAGCGCATCGCCGGGCTCGATGCCGAAGATGCCGGCCATGTAGCGGTTCATCAGCACATAGCGCAGGTCGCGGTCCTTGACGTTGATGACCGCGGGCACGGTATCGATGACCTGCTGGAGCAGGCGCCGGCCTTCGGCGATGGCGTCTTCCGCCCGCTTCTGGTCGGTGATGTCGCGCAGCGTGCCCTCGTAGCGGATGATCTTGCCCTGCTCATCCCGCACGCCGGTCGCGCTGTCAGAGAGCCAGAGGATGTCGCCGCTGCGCTGGCGCACCTGGTACTCGAACTCACGCACCATGCCGTCGCGATGCATGAGCCGCTGATACTCGACGCGCGCCTCGGGATGGACGTAGATCGTGTGGGCGATGTCGTTGATGCTGTCGATCAGGTGCTGCGGGCTGTCATAGCCCATCATCCGCGCCAGCGCCGGATTGGCGTTGAGGAGGTCGCCGGCCGGTGTCGTCACGTAGATGCCGTCGACCGAGCCCTCGAACAGCTTGCGGTAGCTCTCTTCGGCGAGGCGCTGCTCGGTAAGCGCGCGCACCGCCGCCTCGCGCGCGGTATCGGCCTCCTCCAGCGCGCGGCGGAACACTTCGGCGGCGCGTGCGATGTCGCCGATCTCGTTGTCGACATCGGCGGACGGGATCGAGGTGTCTTTCTGGCCGGCCGCAAGCGCGCGAATCGACCTTGCGATCTGGGCCAGCGGACGCACCGTCCGCCGCACCACGAAGCCGGCCGCGAGGATGCCGATCAGCACGCCGATGCTGCCGAGCACGATGCTCTGCCACCGCGCCTCCGTGAGCGTGCGGGCAAAATCGCGCGACAGCACATGGCCGCGCCTTGCGCTGACCTCGCGCAGCAATTCGGTGACGCGGCCGATCAGCCGGCCCTCGGTGCCCAGCACCTCGCGGTCGATGTCGGCGATCTGCCGCTCCCGGACGGCGACCGCCATGATCGCCTCGGCGTAACCATTCACGGCCGTCCTGAGCTTGGCGTCGGCGATATCCATTGTCCGCATGTTCTGCGCGGCCTGCTCGGCCGCGGAGGGATTGCGCGCGAGCAGCCCGAGCGCGATCCGGCTCTGCGCCTCGGACAGGCGGGAGGCGAGCTCGCGGTCCGCAGTGCCTGAGACGGCCGCGTCGAACTGCTCGCGCAGCGGCGGCAGGCCCGCGAGCAGCTGGGCGCGGCGGTCGATCAGTGTGGAGATCCGCTCGAGGCCGTTGCGATAGGTCGCAAGGCGCTCGGTGACCCCGTCGATCATGTCCTGCTGCTCGGGCGCGAGCTCGATGCGGGTCTTCTTCAGGATGTCGCTGAGCGTCGCGGCCGCCTCGCCCACCTGCTTGAACTGGATGCCGGCGCCGGGGTCGGTGACGAAGTCGCGCGCCGCAAGGCGCAATTCGTTCATGCGGCGGTCGATGTCCTCGGCGAGGTCGCCGACGCTCTGGAGCCGCTGCAACTCGGCAAAGGTCGTGTCGATGTGCCGGATCGCGATCACGCTCGCGGTCGAGGTGACGATGATCACCGCCAGCACCAGGATGAAGCTTCCGAACGTAAGCTGGCCGATGGACAGCGAGAAGATTCGCTTTTTCTCGGGGGGCGGCGTCAATTCGGCGGACATTGGTGCGTTGAGGGACCGGCTGCTACTGGAAGCCCAATATACGACGTATTGCACGCCCGGGGGAACATGCCTCCCGCCTCGGAATATCCTTAATATCGTGGTTCTCGGCCCGCCCTCCCCGCCGGCTTTATGACGTTTTGAGCTCGTCCGCCGCCGGGCCGGGATGGTCATGGCGGCGACGCCGAGGACGACGCAGGCGAGCCCGATCCAGGCGGTCCGGCTCAAGGTCTCGCCGAGGAAGGCGACGCTGATGGCGACCCCGATCGGCACGCGCAGATAGGCCTGCGCAGTGGTCCCGACCGAGCCCAGGGTCTGGATCAGGCGGAAATAGATCGCGAACGCCGCGGCGGTCGAGAACACCGCGAGCGCGAGCAGCGCCAGCACGGAACTCAGCGACGGCGATAGCGTCCAGGGCTGCTCGACGATCAGCGCGGCCGGGATCAGCGCCGCCGCGCCCGCAAGCAGCGAGCCGGCGGCGGGCGCCATCGGGTCGAGGCCCCTAAAGCTGCGGCCGAAGATCGCAGCGCAGGCGTAGCAGATGGTGGCAGCAACAATGGCGGCCTCCGCGACGAGGCCGCTGCCGATGTCGTGGACGGCATCGACGCCGACGATCAGCAGGATGCCGGCCATCCCTGCCACGACGCCGAACAGCTTTCTCGGTGTTGTCACCTCGTGGCGGGTCACGACCGCCGTGAGCAGGAAGGTGAAGATCGGCCCTGCCGAGTTGAGAATGGTGGCGAGCGCGGCGTCGACATGGCGCTCGCCCCAGGCGATCAGCGTCCAGGGGATGACGCTGTTGAGCACGGCCTGGAACGCGAAGCGCTGCCAGGTCGCGGCATCCGTCGGCATCTTGATGCCGCGCGCCCACATGACGACCAGCAGCAGCAATCCCGCAATCGCGGTGCGCGCCGCGATCAGCGTGATCGGCGGGATGGTGGCGACGCCGAGCTTGATGAAGGTGTAGGAGCCGCCCCACAGCGTTGCGAGCGCGACCAGCAGCGCCAGCTCGACGGCGATATTGGTGTCCTGCCGGTTGTCCATTCTGCGTCCCGTCCATTCGCGATGGACGGAACCTAGCGCGTCCGCAAGCGCCAATACTTCGCTGTGTGTCGAGGTGTATTAGCCGACTGCGCCGACCTCGAACACCTCGCCGTCATAGCCGGCCTCGCGGGGAATGCGGAGCTGGCGGCCGGTCTCGGTCTTGGTCATGACAGGCATCACCGTGACGATGGACATGCCGCGGGCGTGCTCCAGCGCGGCATCAACGCTGCTTTGCTTGGCAAGCCGGATCAGATTGCGCGTGGTCGGGAACGGCAGCTTGAAGCGGCCGCTCTCGCCGCCCTCGACCGCCTCGCGCGGCGAGACCCAGATCGAGTCGGTCGACTCGCGGCCGTCATGCGCGCCGAGCTGGTCCGGGGGCGCCGCGGCCAGGAAGAACCAGGTGTCGAACCGCTTCGGCATGCCCTCCGGCGTGATCCAGTGTGCGTAGGGCACGAGCGTGTCGAGCGCGAGCTGGAGGCCGTTGTCGGTGAGGATGCTGAGGAAGCTGATCTTGTGCTCGTTGAGCGCGACGCGATGCTTGTCGGCGATCTCGCCCGCACGCTTGGCATCGATCGGCGTGCCCGAGTCCTTCGCGCGCGCCAGCAGGATGCCGCTCTCTTCAAAGGTCTCGCGGATCGCGGCGATACGAAAACCGCGCTCCGCTTCGCTTAAGCCTTCGCCACCAGAATAGAGGTCGGCGCGGGCGACGATCTCGTTGTCGCCGGCATCGACGCTGCCGCCGGGAAACACCAGCGCGCCCGAGTTGAACTCGATCTGATGATGGCGGACCATCATGAAGACCTCGACTTCGTCGCGGCTCTTGCCGTCGACCTTCGCGCCATCGCGCAGCAAAAGGATCGTCGACGCCGGGCGTGATGCTGATGTCTCGGCCATTCAACTAGCCTGCGGCGCTGGATTGCGGGCCGAGATTGGCCCGCTTGTCGACGCGGGCAACGCGCGACAGCAGATACTCGACCTCGGCCTTCGCCGTCGCCGTGATCGTCGCGCCAGGCTTGCGCTGCGCGCTGGAGGCGATGATGCCGCGCTTCTGGAGCACGTATTTGCGCACCGCAAGGCCGGCGCCCGGCTGCTGCTCGTAACGGATCAGCGGCAGATGCGCGTCGAACAGATCATGCGCGGCATCGCGCTTGCCGGCCTTGGAGAGGTTCACGACGTCGATCAACAACTCGGGGAACGCGTAGCCGGTCATGGCACCGTCGGCGCCGCGCTCCATCTCGAAATCGAGGAACGTGCCGCCATTGCCGCAGAGGATCGAGAGCGGGCGGAGCGAGCCGTCCTTCTGGAAGCCGCGGAGGGTCGAGATCTTTTCGAGCCCCGGCCAGTCTTCATGCTTGAGCATCACGCAATTTGGATTGTCCATGACGATCTTGCGGATCACGGCCGGCGTGAACACCACCTGCAAGGTCAGCGGATAGTCCTGCAGCACCCAGGGCACATCGGGGCCGATGGCTTCCGCCGCCTGCTTGAAATAGCCCACGATCTGGTCGTCGGTGCGAAGCGAGGGCGGCGGCGCGATCATCACGCCGGCCGCGCCCGCGTCCATCGAGGCCTTCGCCAGCGAGCGCATGGTGGCAAATCCCGGCGCGGAGACGCCGACGATCACCTGCATCTTCTTGGCGCGCTTGACGAAGCGAACCGCCACCTGCTCGGCCTCGGCGGCATCGAGCTTCGGCGCCTCGCCGAGGATGCCCAGCACCGTGACGCCGTCGCAGCCGACCTCCTCGTAGAAATCGGTCAGGCGGTCGATCGAGCGCTCGTCGATCCGGCCATCGTCGTGGAACGGCGTCGGCGCGATTGCGAAGGTGCCCTTGGCGTCGGCGGTCAGTTTCATCAGTGCTCTATCCTTTTGTGCGTCATTCCGGGTTCGATGCCTTCCATCGCCCCGGAACGACAAATCAGCCTAAAACCGCCGCGCCCCCATCTTGATCTGCTCCTCGGAGAAGAAGATCTCCTTGGCATGATCGGCGATGTCCTGGGCCTTCCAGCCCGAGTGCGGCGGTTTCCAGCCTTCCATTTCCATCATCCGCATTTCGCGCACGCCGCGGGGCCCGGACACGCCCAGCACCTTGCCGGTCTGGTCGCCCGACAAGTCGCTGACCATGTATAGCACGGCCGGCGCGATGCCGTCCGGCCCCAGCGCCGCCGAGGGGTTCTCCTTATAGCGGGGCAGGTCTGCGGTCATGCGGGTCAACGCGCCCGGGGCCAGCGTCCAGATCCGGATGTTGTACTTGCGGCCCTCGATCGCCAGCACGTTGGACAGGCCCCAGATGCCGCCCTTGGCCGCCCCGTAGTTGGTCTGGCCGAAATTGCCGATCAGCCCTGATGTCGAGGAGGTGTTGACGATGACGCCGCCGCCATTTTCCCGCATCCAGCGAAACACCGGCATGGTGCAACAAAAGGTACCCTTCAGATGCACCTTGATGACCTTGTCCCAGTCGGCCTCGCTGGCCTTGGCGAAGGTCTGGTCGCGCAAGATGCCGGCATTGTTGACGAGGATGTCGGCGCGGCCGAAATGCTTGATGGCGTCGTCGAACACCGACTGGCCGCCCTCCATGGTGGAGATGTCGGCGCCGTTGGCGACCGCCTTGCCGCCCTCCGCCTTGATCGCGTCCACGACAAGCTGCGCCATCGACTTGTCGGCACCGGAGCCGTCGCGAGGGCCGCCGAGATCGTTGACGACGACGGACGCCCCTTCCCGCGCGAACAGCTTCGCATAGGCCTCACCGAGCCCGCCGCCGGCACCGGTGATCAGCGCAACCTTGCCCTCGAGTAGTCCCATGGTGGCTTCTCCCTGTTTGTTTTTCTTGCGCCGTCATGGCCGGGCTTGTCCCGGCCATCCACGAACTTGGTCGCCAACCGCACGAAAGAACGTCGATGCCCGGGACAAGCCCGGGCATGACGAATAACTTAGAACCGCGCAAGCGGCCCGATCAACCCAGCACCGTCTTGCCGTTCTTGATCACGGTGACGCCACGCGACTTCACCTTGGCTTCGAACGAGATCACGTTGCCGTCCTTCCAGAGGTCCATGGTCACGGTCTCGCCGGGATAGACTGGCGAAGAAAACCGCGCGACATGCTGGCGGAAGGCGCTCGCGTCGTAGTCGGCGTAGGTCTGGAGCACGCCGCGGCAGGTGATGCCGTAGGTGCACATGCCGTGCAGGATCGGACGCGGGAAGCCGGCTTTCTTGGCAAACTCGGGATCGGAATGCAGCGGGTTGCGGTCGCCGCACAGGCGATAAACCAGTGCCTGATCAGGACGCGTCGTGATGTCGATGGTCTTGTCGGGGCTGCGCGAGGGGATCTTGTGCGGATCGGGCTGGGTCAGGTTCGGGCCGCCAAAACCGCCGTCGCCGCGGGCGAAGCGCGAGGCCACCAGCGTCGCGAGCTTCTCGCCCTTCTCGTTCTTCAGCACGGTCTGGTGGCTGATCACCACGCCCTTGTCCTTGCCCTTGTCGTGGACCTCGAGCACCGAGGAGTCGGCGGTGATGTGCGCGGCCACCGGCAGCGGCTGGTGAAAGGTGATGTCGCGCTCGCCATCGACCACCATCACGCGGTTGAGGTTCATCTCGCCCGGCCCCGAGCCCCACGCCGCGACGGAGGCGAAGGTCGGCACCACCTTCAGCGGCCGCGGCGTCAGCGTACCCTCGTTGACGAAGGCGAGCTCGTTCTCGTCCATCGGGTCGGCGCCGAGCCCGATGCCGTAGGCGTAGAGCATCACCTCGCGATCGCTGTAGGCGTATTTCTGGCCGATGTTCTTCAGGCCTTTGAGTTCTTCATATCTGGCGGACATTTTGTTTGTTTCCTCCCCGGTGGTTCTCATCCTCATGGTGAGGAGGCGCTCTTGCGCCGTCTCGAACCATGAGGATGCCCGAAACGCTTCTTTGCCGTGGCCATCCTTCGAGACGCTTGCTTCGCAAGCTCCTCAGGATGAGGACCGCCCTAGACCGGCGTGAAGAACGGCAGCGGCGCGCCGTCGGTCGGCTTGAACACCACTTTCACCTTCTGGCCGATCTTCAGCTTCTCAAGATCGCAATCGACGAAGTTGGTCTGCACCGACGGGCCTTCCTTCAGCGTGACGTAGCCGATGGCGTAGGGGCCGGTCGGCGACTTCCGCATCAGGCTCCAGGTGTAGATCGTGCCCTCGCCCGAAGCCTCCTCCCACACCGTCTTGTCGGAGTAGCAGAACGGGCAGATCGAGCGCGGGAAGTAGTGCGCTTCGCCGCACGCCGTGCAGCGCTTGATCATGAACTTGCCCTGCTTCGCTGCGTCCCAGAACGCGGCGGTTTCGGGGTTCGTCACGGGAGCTGGATACTTCTTTGCATCTACCATCACACGCGCTCCAGAATGGCCGTCGAGGCGGCGTGGCGAACACCCAAAAGGCCGCCGGTGCCGTGGGCGATGGCGAGATCGCAGTTCTTGACCTGCACCTTCGGATGCGCCTCGCCGCGCAGCTGCCGGACGGCCTCGATGATCTTGGTCATGCCGCCGCGGTTGACGGGATGGTTGCTGCAGAGGCCGCCGCCGTCGGTGTTGAACGGCAGCTTGCCGACGCCCGAGATCAGATTGCCGTCGGCGACGAACTTGCCGCCCTCGCCCTTCTTGCAGAAGCCGAGGTCTTCGAGCTGCATCAGCACGGTGATGGTGAAGCTGTCGTAGATCGAGGCGTATTTGATGTCCTTCGGCGTGATGCCGGCTTCCTCGAACGCGCGCGGCCCGGACCAGATTCCCGCGGAGTAAGTGAGGTCGAGATCCTTGCCGCCACGCGGGCCCTTCATCGCCTCGCCATGGCCGATCAGCTTGACCAGCGGCTTCTTCAGGCTCCTGGCGATCTCCGGCGTCGTCACGATCAGCGCGCCGCCGCCGTCGGAGACGACGCAGCAATCCATGCGATGCAAGGGATCGGAGATCATCGGCGAGTTCAGGACGTCCTCGACCGTGACGACGTCCTTGAGCATCGCATGCGGATTGTACTGCGCGTGATGCGAGGCCGCGACCTTGATCCAGGCGAGCTGCTCACTCGTGGTGCCATAGTCGTGCATATGACGCATGGCACACATGCCATAGGCATTGTGCGTGGTCGCGCCGTAAGCGGACTCGAAATCAGCCTCGGCGCCGGCCGCGCGCGGCGGCATCACGCCGGTGCGCGGCTTGCCGGCCAGCGTGATCAGCGCGATCGAGCATTTTCCCGCGGCGATTGCTTCCGCAGCATGGCCGAGATGGATGATGTAGGAACAGCCGCCGGTCTCGGTGGAATCGACGTGGCGGAGCTTTTTGGTGTTCAGGCCGAGATAGTCGACCATCGGCCAGGCGCCGCCCGGGGCATCGCCCGCGCAGAAATAGCCGTCGACATCGTCCTTGCTGAGCCCGGCATCCTCGATCGCGCCCTTGGCGACCTCGGCGTGGAGCTGGGCGGTGGATTTGTCCGGCGCATGCCGGGTCGGGTGTTCGTAGATCCCGGCAATGTAGGCCTTGCCCTTGATGGTCAAAACTTCAGGTCTCCGCTCGCGTTTCTTCTCGGCTCCGTTTTTCTGAACCGCGGGGGCCTGATTGGCAAGCGCGGAAATATTCCGCCCCCCGAGAGGGCAGCGGCTTGGCGCAAGTGGGGCACATCTAAAATCCGGGCCGCGAATAGGAAGCGCTCCAACCTGCCGCGTCGTCATTGCGAGGAGCCCTTGCGACGAAGCAATCCAGAATCCATCCGCGGAAAGATTCTGGATTGCTTCGCTGCGCTCGCAATGACGGAGTTCGTGGCGCTGACGGTGCTGTTTCAACTCAAACCCGCTAGCAGGCACACCCCCGCCTCCTCGCGGCGTAGTTCGCCCGAGCCATGCTTCCGTCTTGCTTCCCTCCGGGAGCAGAGGGCGCAGGGAAGACCGGGTGCCGGCCGGGCACCCACGGTCCGCTGTGCGCGAATGCGCGAAGAACAGATGCACAGCGGCATACAGGTGAAGCCAAACATCCGGCCTTCCCTGCGCAGTGGCTTTACGGCTTATGTCGTGCTCTCCCCGGGGAGCGATGCACTATTGCCCCCGTCGCCTTGCGAGCGATCGCAAGACTTGACGCACAGACCCCGGGCGTCAGGACCACACGATTTTGCCGTACGCGAGACCGCGCCCGTCGTGCCGCGAGACAATCGCTCGCGTGACGCAGCCCGCGTCCACCGCCGCTCACCCCGCGTTTCGTGACGATCGCGATACGCCCCTCTGACTGGGATGAGGTGGTCGCCAAATACGATAATTCCGAATTTCGGTAAAGCTGAATATTTTTGCGCGCCCGGATTGACCCATGGCGTGGGTGTTTTGCCCGGCGGGCAACACAAGGGACGGTGTCGTCGGACCAGGAGTCAACTGGAACGGCTCAGCCTCCAGAACGAGCCAGCAGCTTCGAAATTCTGATCTCGGCCGCTCCGGCACCAAATAAGCCATCGCCGTCCAATCCTTGTAGGTCGTCGTAACCCAAAAGGGGCTCCGACACGCTACTTATCGGATCACTGTCGGTGTACCGAACCAACCAAGCTCTTTTCGATATGGGATCTCGCCTGACAAAGTCGGGGATGGGCCAATCCGCTCGACGCCAGAGCGGCACCTTGCCAATGACCGTCCAGCGTCCCTCAATCAAACCGAGATCTCCGAAGCGCAATCTGGCGACAGCACGATCAGGATGAAGCTCATCAAGTGTTGCCGATGCCACCTCTTCGAGAGGCGGACCAAAGAAATATCCGACGAGGACTCTCCCCCGCCGGGCCGATCGCGCCACCACACCACGAGCAAATCCTTCGTTTCGAAGTGGCAGCACAAATACTGAGCCTTCTTCGTAGGGTAGCTTCATTTTACTATCCATGGCGCTGTGCGCCTTTGCCCACCCTACGGGACTGCTCAGGGCTCTCGGTGACGCCGTTCCAACTGTTTCATGGCGTTCATCCGAAGCACGCTATCGTGAGACCGCGATAGCTCAACCAGCCTTGCCTCAGCCAGGGCACCTGGAACTTTCCCAATCGCCCAGATTGCCTTCACGGCCAAGGCACGATTGTCATCGAACTCAAGATATTTGGGCACCCTCTGCGTTGCCTGAAAAAGTGCGTCCACAGTTTCGCCGCTCGGCCAATTTTCCAGCGCGCTTACGATGTCCTCATGGCTGTGATGCCAGCCGGCATTGGCGAGATCAACGAGAATATCCTTGTGTTGAACACAAAATCCAAATGTGAATCCCACGATCAACGCACATTGCAATTCCTCGGCATTCTGAGTCCTTTGAGCATCGTCCAGCAAGTCGAACGCCAGCTTGTCCTGCTGAAGGGCGGACGGGAAACGACTTACGAAGTCCTCCTTCGAAACCCGCCTTTTTCCGCTTGGTTCGATCATGAGATCGCGACAAAGACGTCGTTGTTCCGGTGTCACGGCTTCGGCCTCATCGCTCCCAAGACATTTGATTCACAAACTGATCATCCGCCGCAATTTACCGGCCGCGGCGGGCAAGACAAAGGATTACGGTCCCTACGAATGCGTAGCCACCTACTCCGCCGCGATCTGCCTTGGCGCGGGCGGCGGGCTCGCCAAGTCCGCGGCGAGTTGGGCGTAGCGGGCCTTGGCCTCAGTGACGGCCTTTTCCTTCACTGGGCCATAGCCGCGGATGCGGTCGGGCAGCGACAGCAACTCCACTGCGGTGTCGATCGTGAGCGGCGACAGCAGGCCGAGCACGGTGGCGACGTCCTTTTCGTAGCCGGCGATCAGATCGCGCTCGAGCTTGCGGTCGGCGCTGCGGCCGAAGATGTCGAATGGCGTGCCGCGCAGGAACTTGAACTTCGCCAGCACGCGGAAGACGTTCAGCATCCACGGCCCGAAGGCGCGCTTCTTGGGGCGGCCCAAGGCATCGACGCCACTGGCCAGGATCGGCGGCGCGAGATTGAAGCTGACCTTGAAATCGCCCTCGAACTGATCGCGGAGCTGCTGCTCGAAGGCGCCGTCGATGAAAAGGCGCGCGACTTCGTATTCGTCCTTGTAGGCCAGGAGCTTGGCATAGTTCACCGCGACCGCGCGCGGCAGCGCGTCGTCATAGCCGCCTTGCCTCGCGGCATCGCGAACCTGGTCGACCAGCTTGCGGTAGCGTTTTGCCAGGCGGCCGTTCTGATAGGCGGTCAGGTGCTTGGCGCGGTGCTCGACGATTTCGTCGAGCGTCATCGCATCCAGCGTCTTGGGCGCAACGACCTCGCCCGTTTCCTTCAACATGCCCGCAAGACGCTGGGGATCGGCGACCGCGAGGCGGCCGAGGCGGAAGGCTTCCTTGTTCATCTTGATCGAGACGCCGTTGACCTCGATCGCCTGCTCGATCGACTCCGCCGACAGCGGGAACAGCCCCTTCTGATAGGCATAGCCCATCATCATCATGTTGGTGGCGATGGAATCGCCCAGCAGCTGCTCGGCCGGCTTGGTGAAGTCGAAGAAGACGGAGTCCTTGTGCAGCGCCGTCTCCAGCAATCCGTTCAGCTTGCGGGTCTGGAAGTTGAAGTCGCGGTTGAGGACGAAGTCGGCGGTGGGAATGACGTGGCTGTTGATGATGCCGCGGGTGCGGCTGGTGTCGCAGAGCGAGATCGTGTCCTTGGCGACCGCGACCACCTCGTCGGCGGCGAGGACGAGATCGGCCGTGCCGGTGACGATGCGCGAGCACGTTACCTCGGCCGGATGATCGGACAGGCGGACATGGCTCAGCACCGCCCCACCCTTCTGCGCGAGGCCCGACATGTCGAGGATCATCGAGGCCTTGCCCTCGATGTGGGCGGCCATGCCGAGCAGCGCGCCGATGGTGAGCACGCCGGTGCCGCCGACACCGCCGACGGCGATGTTGTAGGGCTTGTCCAGCGTCGGGCGCGAGGCCGGCTCCGGCAGCGCGCCGATCTCTTCAAACTCGGCCGGCGCACGGTGGCGCGGCGCGCCGCCGTCGACGGTGACGAAGGACGGGCAGAACCCCTTCACGCAGGAATAGTCCTTGTTGCAGGACGACTGGTTGATGGCGCGCTTGCGGCCGAACTCGGTCTCCAGCGGCTCGACCGAGATGCAGTTCGACTGCACCGAGCAGTCGCCGCAGCCTTCGCAGACGGCCGGGTTGATCATGACACGGCGCGCCGGATCCTCCATCAGGCCGCGCTTGCGGCGGCGGCGCTTTTCGGCGGCGCAGGTCTGCACGAAGACGATCGCCGAGGTACCCTTGTACTCGCGGCACATCTTCATGACGTGGTCGAGTTCGTCGCGGTGATACTTCTTCACGCCGGGCGCGATGGTGTCGGCGGGATAAGTATCGGGCGCCTCCGAGACCAGATAGATCTCGCGGATGCCCTCGGCGTGGAGCTGGAAGGTGATCTGCTGCGGCGAGAGATCGCCGTCATGACGCTGGCCGCCGGTCATGGCGACCGCGTCGTTGTAGAGGATCTTGTAGGTGATGTTGGTCTTGGAGGCGACCGCCTGACGGATGGCGAGCAGACCGGAGTGGAAATAGGTGCCGTCGCCGAGGTTGGCGAAGATGTGGTTCTCGTTGGTGAAGGGCGCGATGCCGACCCACGGCACGCCCTCGCCGCCCATATGGGTGAACGTCTCGGTCGAGCGGTCCATCCACAGCGCCATGAAGTGACAGCCGATGCCGGCAAGCGCGCGGCTGCCTTCGGGGACCTTGGTCGAGGTGTTGTGGGGGCAGCCGGAGCAGAAATACGGGACGCGGGAGACGGGGGCGACCGCCTGCATCTGGGTGGCCTGACGGCCGTTGAACCAGTCGGCCTTGGCGCGGAGCATCTCCGCGATCTCGGGGTTGAGATTAAGTCGGAGAAGTCGCTCGGTGAGCGAGGTCGCAAGCGAGGCGACGCTGAGCTCGGCGGCGAAAGTCAGGAAGCGCTTGTCGTGCTCGTCCATCTTGCCGACGATGCGCGGGCGGACGTCATCGCGCCAGTTGAACAGCTCCTGCTTGACCTGGTTCTCGACGATCTCGCGCCGCTCTTCGATGATGAAAATCTCTTCGAGGCCGACCGCGAACTGGCGCACGCCTTCCGGCTCCAGCGGCCAGGGCATGCCGATCTTGTAGAGACGGAGACCGATCTTGGCGGCGACCTCCTCGGTGATCCCGAGCTCGCGCAGCGCTTGCCGCACGTCCTCATAGCTCTTGCCGGACGCCATGATGCCGAAGCGCGCGTTCGGCGAATCCATGGTGACGCGGTTGACCTTGTTGGCGCGCGCAAAGGCGATCGCGGCAAAGCCCTTGTAGTCCTGGAGGCGGCGGTCCTGCTCGAAGCGGTCGTCGGGCCAGCGCAGATTGAGGCCGCCGGGCGGCAGCTCGAAATCAGGCGGGATGATGAAGGGCTTCATCTCGTCGGTGAGGTCGATCTCGGCGGTGGTCTCCACCGTCTCCGTGATCACCTTCATGCCGACCCAGCAGCCCGAGTAGCGCGACATCGCGATGCCGAGCAGGCCCATCTCGATCATCTCGTGGATGCTGGACGGGTAGAGATACGGCATCAGCGCCGATATGAAGGCGTGGTCGGACTGATGCGGGACGGTCGAGGACTTTGCGCCGTGGTCGTCGCCGGCCAGGCACAGCACACCGCCGTTCTTGGCCGAGCCCGCGGCATTGCCATGGCGGAACACGTCGCCGCAGCGATCGACGCCGGGGCCCTTGCCGTACCAGATGCCGACCACACCGTCATACTTGGCGCCGGGCGAGAGGTTGAGCTGCTGCGAACCCCAGACGGCGGTCGCGGCCAGGTCCTCGTTCACACCGGGCTGGAACTTGATGTTGTACTGCTCGAGATGCTTTCGCGCCGCAAAGAGCTGCTGGTCATAGCCGCCAAGCGGCGAGCCGCGGTAGCCGGAGATGAAGCCCGCGGTATTGAGGCCATTGGCGCGGTCGCGCCGGATCTGGGCCATGGGCAGGCGAACCAGGGCCTGGATGCCGGTGGTGAAGACGTGTCCGGTGTCCTGGGTGTATTTTTGATCGAGACTGATCGGACCCTGGTTGATGCCCATGCTGTCCTCTTTCCACGCCCTGTTCAGGTCTTTGTCACTTAACGTCGCTTAAGCCGTTGCCTGCCCGTTGTTTTTAGCTAGGGCGCACCGACCATCTCCACCACTCTATGTCGGATATTTAACGCTCCGCATCACAAATCTGGACCAAAGGGAGCGCCGGGTAAAAATCGCAATTTCGTGGCTGCAAAGGCGTCAGGCATTTTCAATTTGTGTCACGATACCCCCGCCGTCGCGAAATGAATTGACGCCCCTTTCACGCAGGCGACGTCGAATGGTCGCAGGAGAGGCTTTCGATGCGGACGATTCTGGCTGGCCTGGCTGTTGTGGGTTTGGCGTTGTGCAGTGCGGTTGCGAGCACGGTCCGTGCCGCCGAGCCGCCGCCGGAGCTGATCGCCTACGGCAAGACGCTGGTCGAGGCCGGTGACTGCGCGGGCTGCCACACCGCCGATCCGGCAAAGCCGTTCGCGGGCGGAAAGCGCATCGATACGCCCTTCGGCGCGATCTATGCGCCGAACCTGACGCCCGACCGGGACACCGGGATCGGCGGCTGGGCGGATGCCGATTTCACCCGCGCCCTCCGCTATGGCGTCGCGCCTGACGGCTCGAACTACTATCCGGCCTTCCCCTATCCCTACTTCACGAAGATGACGAAGGACGACACGCTGGCCATCCGCGCCTATCTCGGCACGCTGGCGCCCGTCGTGAGCCGCAACAAGCCGCCGGAGCTGCGCTGGCCGTTCGGTTATCGCGGCCTGATGCGGATCTGGAACACCATGTATTTCAAGCCCGGCCTGTTCGAGCCGGACCAGAGCCAGAGCGCGGCCTGGAATCGCGGCGGCTATCTGGTCACCGGGCTCGGCCATTGCGGCGCCTGCCATACGCCGAAGAACTATTTTGGCGCCGACAAGCAGGCGCAGGCATTGTCCGGCAACGAGGTCGGCGGCTGGTACGCCCCAAGGCTCGATGGTGCGCCCCGCGCCGGGCTGAAGTCGTGGAGCATGGAGGACATCGCCGAATATCTGCAGAGCGGCCGCAATGCCAAAAGCCATGCCGACGGGTTGATGGCGGAGGTGGTCGTCAACTCGACCTCGAAGATGAGCGACGCCGATGTCCGCGCGATCGCGGTCTACCTGAAGAGCCTGCCGCCGGCGCGGCGCGAGACGATCGTGACGCCGCCCGACGAGGCCACGATGAAAGCCGGCCAGGCGGTCTACGCAAAATTCTGCATCGCCTGCCACGAAGCCGACGGCACCGGTAGCCCGCGCATCTATCCGCCGCTGCCCGCCAACGCGCTGCTGCAATCGGTCAATCCGTCCTCGACCTTGCGCATCACCCTCGACGGCGCCCACACCGTGACGACGCCCCGCGCGCCCAACACCGGCGAGATGCCGGCCTATGCCAAGCAATTGTCCGACCAGGAGATCGCGGCGGTGACCAACTACATCCGCAACTCCTGGGGCAATTCGGCCCCGCTGGTGACGCCGGGGCAGGTGGCGAAGGCGCGGAAGCAGGACTAGTCCGCAACTCCATAAGAGGTCGTCATGCCCGGGCTTAGCCGTCCGAAGGACGGCGTCGCTCCCGCTCGCCTATGTCCCGGGCATCCACGTTCTTCGTGCCGTGAGCAAGACGTGGATGGCCGGGTCAAGCCCGGCCATGACGCCATGGAAATCTGGAGAGACGAAGAAAGAGCGCTAACGCTCATCCCCCGTGAACACGAACTTCGGCATCTCCCATTTGTAGCGCACCGCGAGCAGGCGAAAGCTGATGCCGAGGATGAAGGTCAAGATCGTCCAGAGTTCGGCGTTGATGCTGAGGCCGAAGGCGGTCGCATAGAACAGGCCGGTCACGACCGAGACGCTGGCGTAGAGCTCGGAGCGAAACAGCAGCGGCACGTCGTTGCAGAGCACGTCGCGCAACACGCCGCCGGCGCAGCCCGTCACCATGCCCGAGACAATGACGATCGGTAGCGAGACATCCATCTGCCAGGCGATGTCGCAACCGGTCATGGTGAAGACGACGAGGCCGATGGCATCGAGCACGATGAAGGCGAACTGAAGCCGGTGCACGAGGCGCGCGACCAGGATGGTCAGCAGCGCTGCAGCGCCGGGAAGCACGAGATAGATCGGGTTCGCGACCCAGGCCAGCGGATAGTGACCGAGGAACAGGTCGCGCAGCGTGCCACCTCCGAGCGCGGTGATGCTGCCGAGCATGCAGACGCCGACATAGTCCATGCTGCGCCGCCCCGCAGCAAGCGCCGCGGTCATGCCCTGCGCCGTCAAGGCGACCAGCGCCAGAAGATGCAGCACGCTATCGCTCGGCGGCAAACTCCACATCGCTTTGTTCCCCTGATTCCCGCCGTGGAACTTACGTCCGCGGTTCCAGGATGAACAAGGGTTCATCCTGGAACAACAGGTTCCCGATTCCCGGCGCAACATGCGACGAAAGCATCAGGGGGCGGAACAGAATCTCGCATCCACGGGTTGTCCAGCCGCAATAATCGAGGAGACCCAATCGATGGCTGACGACCGTTTTCCCAACGATCCGTATCGCCCGAATCTCGCCGATGAAGAGTATCTCCGTGCGGCGCGACGGGATGCCGACCTTCAGGCCGACCCCGAGCTGGGCGAAGGCCCCGCCTCCAGCGGCAAGGTCGCACTGTTTGCCGTGGCTGTCGCCCTGGTGCTGGGCGCCGTGTTCTATGGCTTGAACAACACGACCACGGGCAACCAGGCGAGCAATGAGCCTGCGACGAAGACCGCCCAGCAGGCTCCGCCGACCAATCCAGCGGCGCCTCCCGGCATGCGCGACGTGACGCCGCGCAACAACGCCGCGCCGGGCGTAACCACGGGTGCTGCGCCGAGCAAGCCGGCCGCGCCGGATCCGGCCGCTCCGTCTGACGGCGCGAAGTAAGAGTTCGCAGCGACGCATGAAAGCGGCGGGACACAACATCCCGCCGCTTTTCGTTTGGCCCTAATGTTGGCGCATGATCTCCGCGCAAACGCGTTCCGCGTTTGTCGCGAGGGAAAACCGCTGCACGCTCTTCCGGATCATGCTCTAGCCGAACATCTTGTTGAGCTCGCCGCCGGGATAGCCGCTGCCGAGCTCGGCGAACGTCCCCTTCTCCGCCATCTCCTTCGCCGCGCGCATGAAGCCGCCCCAGGCGGCGCGGGCGAGCGAGCCGCCGACGCTGATCCGGCGCACGCCGAGATCTTCGGCCTCCTGCAACGACAGGCCGGAGCCGCCGATCAAGAGGTTGAACGGCTTTGGATGCACCGCCTTCACCACCGCGGCGATGTCCTCGCGGCTCTTCAGGCCCGGCGCGTAGAGGCAGTCGGCGCCGGCATCCGCGTAGGCGGTGAGCCGGTCGATGACGAGCTTGAGATCGGTCACGCCCCAGAGGTACGCCTCGCAGCGGCCGACCAGCAGCGTGCCGCTGTCGCCGATCGCCTTGCGCGAGGCCTTGATGCGCTCGACCGCGAGCGCGCGATCGTAGAGCGGCTTGTCCTTGTCACCGGTGGAATCCTCGATCGACAGCCCGGCGACGCCGGTGCGCACACCGCGCTCGACATTGTCGGCGACCTTGTCGGGCTCGACCGCAAAGCCGCCCTCGAAATCCGCATTCACGGGAATGTCGACCGCCGAGCTCAATGCTGCCAGATGCTGACAGACGTCCTCGACGGTGACGTGGTTGTCGGCCTTGCCGATGGTCCATGCAAAGCCCGCGCTCGATGACGCAATCGCCTTGAAACCAAGATGCTGCAACGCCTTGGCGCTGCCGACATCGACCGGATTGGGCAAAATGAAGCAGCCGCTCTCGTGCATCTTCCTGAAGGTCGCGCGCTTGTCCGCGGTCGTCACGTGCATGTTTCTCTCCCTTGTTGGCCGCGCAGACATAGGCACGCATTCGGGGCAGCGCCAGTGCGCGCCCGGAGTGCGCTAGTGCGCGTCGTGCACTGCGCGGCTGTCTTTCGGCGCCTCGTCGCGATCATTCATGCCGTAGTCCCTGACGACGCTGGCAATGCGCAGGCGATAGTCGGCAAAGATCTGTGCCCTGCCCCTGGCCTGGGTGCGGCGGTGCTCCATCGTGTTGCGCCAGGCCTGCACGGCTGCCTCATCCCGCCAGAACGACACCGACAGGATCTTGCCCTTCTCGGTCAGGCTCTCGAAGCGCTCGACCGAGATGAAGCCGTCGATGGTTTGCAGGATCGGCTTCAGATCGGCGGCAAGGTCGAAATATGTCTGGCGATGCTCGGGCTTGGGCCAGACCTCGAAGATCACGGCGATCATGGGCGTCTCCTGCTGACGGTGTCGTGGCCTACAATACCACCTTGCGCAGGAAGGTGCGCTCTTCCGCGAGGATGAACTTGTGTTCCTCCGCGAAATGGAAGTTCGCCATGCCATCCGTATCCTGGCGCAGCCGGGCGCGATAGGCCTCATAGGCGGCCAGGCTCTCGAAGGTGATCAGCGCGAAGGCGATGTTGTTGGTGCCCTCGTGCGGCATGAAATAGCCGATCAGGTCGCCGCCGCATTTCGGGATGATGGTGAGCCAGCGTTTTGAATATTCCTCAAATTGTGCGCGCTTGAACGGATCGAGCTGGTAGCGGATGAAGACGGTGACGGACATGTGAAGCTCCTGTGTTTCCACATCGTCATTGCGAGCGCAGCGAAGCGATCCAGGAATCTCTCCGCGGAGACAGCCTGGATTGCTTCGTCGCCAGTGCAAAATTGCTTCGCAATTTTGTCACGGGCTCCTCGCAATGACGACTTGGTGAGAGCCTACGCGCTTGCCCGACCACAATGCTTCGGCTACCATCGAAGCATGAAATCAGGACCCGACATCGCCATGGTCGCTTCGCTCGTCGGCGACCCCGCCCGCGCCAACATGCTCACGGCGCTGATGAACGGACGCGCGCTGACCGCGAGCGAGCTCGCGCAGGAGGCCGGCATCACGCCGCAGACGGCGAGCTCGCACCTTTCGAAGCTCGAGGCCGGCGGGCTCGTCGAACCGGAGAAGCAGGGCCGCCACCGCTACTACCGCCTCACCGACGACGATGTTGCCGGCGTGCTCGAAGGCCTTGCGGGGCTCGCCGCACGCACCGGCCACATGCGCGTGCGCACCGGGCCGAAGGATCCGGCGCTGCGGCGCGCGCGCATCTGCTACGATCATCTCGCCGGCGATCTCGGCGTGCAGATGCTCGACACCATGCGCGAGCGGCAGCTGGTCAGGCAGAAGAAGCAGGACATCGAGCTGACCGCCGAGGGCGAGCGCTTCCTCGCCAAGCATTTGCAGATCTCGCCGGACATGCTCACCCATCCGCGCCGCCCGGTCTGCAAGGCCTGCCTCGACTGGAGCGAGCGGCGCCACCATCTCGCCGGCACGCTGGGCGCCACCATGATGCAGCGCTTCACCGAGCTGAAATGGGCCGCGCGCGACGCCACGCCCGGCAGCCGCGTGGTGAATTTCACCCGCACGGGCGAGAAGCAGTTTGCGGCGCTGTTCGGAAATGGGAAGGACTAAACACAACTGCGTGTGAACGACGACACTCGTCATGGCCGGGCTTGACCCGGCCATCCACGCCTTTAATGCGGCTCGCACGTGGATGCCCGGATCAGCCCGGGCATGACGGAGACCTCCATGAACCGCATCTTCTCAGCTACACTCGCCGCCGCCCTTCTCGCCGCTCCTCTCGCATCTCGCGCCGCCGACACCACTCCGCGCGAGCCCTATGGCATCGCGCTCGAGGGCTTTGCCTATCCCTATCCCGTGCACCTGCTGCCTGTTGTCAACGACGGCGAGCAGCTCGCCATGGCCTATATGGACGTCGCGCCTCAGCAGCCGAACGGCCGCACCGTGGTGCTGCTGCACGGGCGCAATTTCCCGTCGAGCTACTGGGCGCCAGTGATCAAGATGCTGAGCGAAGCCGGTTTCCGCGTCGTGGTGCCCGACCAGATCGGCTTCGGCAAATCCTCCAAGCCGACAGGTGAATTGCATTTCGACACGCTGGCGCGCAACACCATCGCGCTGCTCGACCATCTCAAGATCGACAAGGCCGAGATCGTCGCCCATTCGCTCGGCGGCATGCTGGGCGTGCGCATCGCCCGCGCCTATCCCGACAGAATAGCCCATCTCGTGCTGACCGCGCCGATCGGGCTGGAAGACTATCGCCTCTACGTGCCGCCCACGCCGACCGAGAAGATCATCGAGAGCGAAGACAAGCTCACGGCCGAGGGCTATCGCAAGCAGCTCCAGACCAATTACGCGATCAAGCTGCCGCCGGATCAGATCACGCCCTTCATCGACGCCCGCTTCAACATCAAGGGCAGCCCCGACTATCCGCGCTGGCTGCGCGCCTTCGTCAGCTCCGGCCAGATGATCTATCGCGAGCCGGTCGCGCACGAGGTCGCGCTTGTTTCCGAGCCGACGCTGTTCATCATGGGCGCCGACGACCACAACGCACCGGGCCGTCCGAACGCACCGGAGGCGCTGCGCGCGAAGATGGGGCAGAACGCCGAGCTCGCGAAGGCGTTCGCCGCGAAGATGCCGAATGCGCGGGCCGAGGTGATCCCCGACACCGGCCATCTCGTCTTCCTGGAAGCGCCGGAGAAGTACCGGGAGCTGGTGCTGGGCTTTCTCGGCCGCTAGCGACGCCGGCGTGTCGCCTGGAGCAGGATGCGGGCAGTATTCATGCCGCATTCAGATCATGATTGGCAGATTTGGATCGCGACGTGTCGACACGTGTCTCCCCAAATTTAACGTGTCGAATCGTGTCTCTTGATTCATTGTGCGCCGCAAGCCCGCTGTCCCAAGAATCTCCCCCCAAGAACGAGAAGGAAGATCAAATGAAATATCTCTTCGCCGCCGTGATGCTTGCCAGCGCGGTCGTTGGTTTCAGCGAGGCGGCCAGCGCCGCGGAGGGTTGTGGTCCCGGCTGGTATCGTGGCCGCTATGGCAACTGCCGTCCGATGGGCGGGCGTCCGCCGGTCGTGGTCGTGGCGCCCCGCCCCGCGCCGGTCGTCGTGCTGCGTCCGCGCGCGTGCCCCTATGGCCTGCGCTGGTACGCCGGCCGCTGCCGTCCGTTCTGATCCCGTATTTTCGCATTGCGAAATGGCCGCGCGGCGAAAGCCTGCGCGGCCTTTTTCTTTTGGGCACCCTCCAGCACATTGGCTTGCAGGAGCGCCGAATCAAAACGGGGACCGCGAACCGCGATCCCCGTCCGGATTTCGATTGCCGAGCGCTTACCAGTAGCGGCGATGCCAGCGCCGGCGGCGCCAGCCCCAGTGCCTGCGGCGCCAACCCCAGTGATGGCCACGACCGTGCCAGTGCACCTGTTCGGGCTTGAGCTGTGCGGCTTCATCGCTGGTGGTGACGGCGGGATGAGCGTCCGGGTTGCCCTGCGGCATGCGGGAATCACCGAGCGGCTGCGGCGCCAGCGGCGCGGCCTGTGCGGCAGCGGTGAACGCAGCGGCTCCCGCCGCGGCACCGAATGCGAGTTTCAGAAAATTGCGGCGTTCCATGACATCTCCCTCTCGGGCAAGCGTTGATGATGCCGAGCAAGTGTCGGGCCCGCGATATGAACTGCGGCTGAATCGCGCGTTCAGATTCGTCGCAAAGGTGACAGCCGGAACTCGTGGTCCGGATGGAGCGAAGCGCAATCCGGGCTACGCGCCGGCGCCCTGCTTCGCAAACTCCTGCGCCAGCACTAGCGTTTCGCGCGTGCGCGTCACCTCGGGCCAGTCGCGGTTGAAATCGGCGACGAGCTTTTTCAGTGCGTCACCCCTGAACATTGCCGCGAGCTTGGCCTCGTCGTCGAACTGATACATCGCCTGGTGCAGCGAGGGATCGTCGAGGCTCCAGAACCGCCAGGCTTTGCTCACGCCGAATGCCTTCACCGCGTCGGGCACGTTCGGTCTTGTATCATGTGTCGAAGGCGGCGCGCTTGCTCGCGTCGGTGACGGCGGCGCGGACGACGAAGAAGGCGGATGGCATCGGGTTTCCTCCCTGTTATTTGGCATGAGACTAGCCGCTCATGTCGCCGACGACAAAAAGAGTTGGCACGGGTGTCGGAACGCACGCCCTTCATCCGTCCTATGCCCGGACAACACGGAGATGACCCATGGGCGACCTCACCCTCACCACCTTCGACTGGGTTCCCGAGATGCCGCGCGGCTTCGTGCGCGATCTTCGCGTGCGCTGGGCGCTCGAAGAGGCGGCCTTGCCGTACCGCGTCGCGAGCGTGCCGTTCGGCGATCGCGGCGCTGCGCATCTTGCGCACCAGCCTTTCGGCCAGGTGCCGTGGCTCACCGATGGCGACATCTCGATCTTCGAGAGCGGCGCGATCCTGCTCCATCTGGGCGAGCGCAGCGCGGCGCTAATGCCCACCGACCCGCGCGGTCGCACCGAAGCGATCAAGTGGGTGTTCGCCGCGCTCAATTCGGTGGAGATGGCGAGCCTGCCCTGGGCATTGTTCAAATTCACCGGCAGTGACGACGGTTCACCTGCCGTGAAGTTCGTCGACGACTTCCTCAAGCTCCGCCTCAAGCACATGGAGCCGGTGCTGGCCGGCCGCGAGTGGCTGGCCGGATCCTTCTCCGTCGCCGACATCCTGATGTCGGACGTGCTGCGCCTCGTCGATCACTTCGACGGGTTGAGGGACCATCCGGCCTGCCGCGCCTACGTCGCGCGCGCGACGGCACGCCCGGCCTTTGCCAAGGCCCGCGCCGACCAGATGGCGCATTTCGCTGCGGCGGATGGGGCACGCTAACGCAGACGGATTAGCGAAGCGCAATCCGCCAATGTCCGCCTCAACAAAATTGGTGGGTTACGCCCAGCGAACTGCGCTTCGCGCAGTCGCAAGGTTCACCCACCCTACGCGCTCAACCTGTTCCACCCTCGCTTCTAGTTTTGCGAACGCGTAAAGGGGACAAAACGCACGAGAGCGACGCCGCGCGTCGTCGTCTTGCCGGGGGCGATTTTTTCGACGACTGTGAGCTGTTGAGTGGTGTAACCGGGTCCCACCGGCATAACGAGACGGCCCCCCACTTTGAGCTGCTCAATCAGCGGCGACGGTGGCTGCCCGAGCGCGGCAGTCACGACGATGGCGTCAAAAGGACCGCATTCGGGCCAGCCGTCGTAGCCGTCGCCAAGCCTGACGCTCACGTTGTCATACGCGAGGTCTCTTAGTCTTTTCGCGGCGGTCTCGGCCAATTGCGGGATGATCTCGATGCTGCAGACCTTTCGCGCGAGCTGCGCAAGGATGGCGGCCTGGTAGCCCGAACCGGTACCGACTTCGAGCACAACGTGATCGGGCGCGACCTCGGCCAACTGGGTCATCAAGGCCACAATGTACGGCTGCGATATGGTCTGGCCG
This sequence comes from Bradyrhizobium sp. CCBAU 11386, assembly GCF_028128955.1. NCBI lineage: Bacteria > Pseudomonadati > Pseudomonadota > Alphaproteobacteria > Hyphomicrobiales > Nitrobacteraceae > Bradyrhizobium > Bradyrhizobium sp. CCBAU 11386. The sequence goes on along the minus strand of NZ_LBKA01000014.1, from coordinate 7,131 downwards.
AGGCCGATTGGTATCGGTCTATCGACGTATGCGATAGAGCAAGATTGCTCAGGGATGAACAGGTGGCGTTTCGTTTGCGCCATGGCCTCAAGGACCCTCTCCGACAGGCCTTGCTGTCCCGAAACACCGGCAGCGGACCGGGCGTAGGCCCGGATGGCCTCGACCATGGCGGCGCGTTCGCGGACGCATTGTGCGTCCTGTGCGGTCGCTTCCCAGGCGACGACACCCATGGCGACCGCGAGCAGTGGCAAGACCTTCATGATCGTGCGCTCTCCAAGAGGAACACAATTCACGTCGACCGTTTGAGCGCTAACCCTGCGCGTAAGATCCGACCTCGCCCCGCAAGCAAGGCGAGGTTTGCTTAAGCTCAGGTGCCCTCGAACTTGAACGACACGTTGAGTTTAGCGCGATAGGCCTCTACTTTTCCTTTGGCGTCCAGCTGAATATCGAGCTTGACGACCTCTGCGACACGAAGGTCACGAAGAGATTTTGCAGCCTGCTCGACCGCGTTGGCGGCGGCCTTTTCCCAGGAATCGTTGCTGGTGCCGATCAGTTCTATGACCTTGTAGACGCTCTCAGGCATGTCGTCCTCCCGTTCGGTATGAAGCAGGAAGCAGGTGCTCCCTGCCACAGTCGAGCCTAGCACGCCCGCGCCGCAACAACGTCGCGGTAGCCCGTTAGCCCGTATTCCTGACCGCTTCAGCTAGCATGGCGTAAAGCTGGTGCTTGCTGAATTCCTTGGGCTGCTTGTTTGTTGTCTTCCGCGACACCTTCTTTGCTGCCGGCTGGGCACAGGCAACCAACAACGCCGGCTCTCGCTTCCGGACCGACCTTATCTTGGGTTTTGCTGTTGGCGGCTTGTGGCCACGCGTCAGGCCCAAGCGAGTTAGCCTGCCGCAGACAGCGTTACGGCTACACCCGAGACGGCGCGCGATCTGCGCGGCACTCTGTCCTTGGACCCAGAGTTTTTTGAGCAGCGCTACGTCTTTCGCATCCCAACTCATGGGAGATATTGTACGCCAACTGCCATCCACTTTTCTAGTCTTCGTCCGGCTCGCGTACGACCGCCGGTTCGTCGTCGTCCCCCTCCTCTTCTCCCTCCTCGTCCTCTTCATCGTCATCAGGATCCCGGGGCGGCATCTTGCTGCCCTTGATCACAAAGTGACTCCAATCCATCAAGCCGGTGGGAAATTCTTCGGGGATGTTTTGCTTCATGGTGTTGCTCCTCGGGTCTGGAGCTTGAGAGCGCCGGTGATTAATGTGCCGGGCATCTTGCGGTTGTGGGTTCGACGGTCTTGTCGATGCAGGCCCGTCGCTTCGGCTGCATCCAGCCGCTACAGCTTGTAGCCGATCTTTCGCAGCAGGTCTTTCCGCCACGCAATGTCCTCGTCGGTTTCGACACCCAGCGGTGAGGCGCCATCCACCACCCCGAGCACGCCGCAGCCCTGCTCCGTTTGCGCGACGATCACTTGTGTGGGGTTGGCCGTCGCGCAGTAGATGCGGCAGACCTCCGGCGCCGCGCGCACCGCAGCCAGCACGTTGACTGGAAAGAATCCGTCGCCCAGGAAGATCAGGAATGTATGGCCGGCGCCGATGGCCATTGCGTTGTCGCGTGCAAGCGCGATCGCGGCTTCGTCGTTCCCCGACCAGCGCACCAGCCGCTTGCCGGAGGCCTCGCAGAAGGCCAGCCCGAAGCGGATGCCCGGAACTGCGCCCACCAGCGCCTCATGGAGGTCTTCCACAGTCTTGATGAAATGCGACTGGCCGAAGATGAAGTTGGTTGCGTCCGGCTTGACGATCGGCACCACGGTGAGTTCCATGGCTGCGCTCCTTCAAGGTCCCAACGCCGTTCATGGTAGGCCACCAGAAGGCAATTGCAAGCGGCCAGAGACAGCCGATTTCGCGCCGAAAGCCACTGGCAGCGAAGCAAGGGACGGGCGAAGCTGGGGCAGTGAACGATGTCGGACGTGCTGCGCCTCGTCGATCACTTCGACGGGTTGAGGGACCATCCGGCCTGCCGCGCCTACGTCGCGCGCGCGACGGCACGCCTGGCCTTTGCAAAGGCCCGCGCCGACCAGATGGCGCATTTCGCTGCGGCGGATAAGGCGCGCGCCGGAGTGTGACGAGCCTCACATAATTAATCCGGTGCTCGCCATAGGCTCACCGCCATCGGAACGAAGCAATTTGGGACAAACAATTCCGGCGGAAGGTGACACATGGCCCGCATCGAATTTCTGAAAGAGCAGCTTGCCCGCGCAGAGAGGCTGGCAAAGGCCATCCTCGACCAGCACACCGTGGAGCGGCTTCAGGCGTTCGCAGCCGAATGCCGCGAGGAGTTGCAGATCCTGACGCGCAGGGCTGCGGCGTGATGCGAGCGAGCGCCCACCAAGGGGCGCGTCACACCAGCTTCATCGGCGCATCGGCAACCACGCGAAGGTCGATCCTGCCGATCAGCTGAGATCGAAGCGCCTCCGCATCACCGATCGCGCTCTCCGTCTGCCGCAACGTGCTGACATTCGAGCCGAGCGACACGATCCCGCCCAGCACCAGAGCAATCGATCCGAGCGCGGCGGTCTGCCCTGTCCCGAACAGGCCGAGGATCGCGAACAACAGCAGCGCGCCTCCGCCGCCGATCGCGATCTTGGACGCCAGAATGTACTTCCGGCAGCGCTCGGCGATCTCGGCGAGCCGCTCGATCCGATCTTCGATCTGTGAAATCTCGTCGGTCTGATCGTCTTCGGTCATCGGATTTTGATCGAGGATGCCAAATCAGAAGCGTAGCCAGTAGCCCGCATGAGCGAAGCGACATGCGGGACTCTTGCGTGGAAACCCGGATGTCGCTTCGCTCATCCGGGCTACTCATTCCTCACAACGGCAAATTGTCGTGCTTCTTCGCCGGCGCTTCCACCTTCTTGTCCTTCAGCATCGCCAACGCCCGCGCGATCCGCTTGCGGGTCGAGTGCGGCATGATGACGTCGTCGATGTAGCCGCGCTCGGCGGCGATGAAGGGGGACAGGAAGCGGTCTTCGTATTCCTTCGTTCGCGCGGCGATCTTGTCGGGGTCGCCGATGTCGCTGCGGAAGATGATCTCGACCGCGCCCTTGGCGCCCATCACCGCGATCTGGGCGGTCGGCCAGGCGTAGTTCATGTCGGCGCCGATCTCCTTGGAGGCCATGACGTCGAAGGCGCCGCCATAGGCCTTGCGGGTGATGATGGTGACCAGCGGCACGGTGCACTGCGAATAGGCGAACAGGAGCTTGGCACCGTGCTTGATCAGGCCGCCATATTCCTGCGCGGTACCGGGAAGGAAGCCCGGCACGTCGACGAAGGTGACGATCGGGATGTTGAAGGCATCGCAGAAGCGGACGAAGCGCGCGGCCTTGCGCGAGGCGTCGCTGTCGAGCACGCCCGCCAGCACCATCGGCTGGTTGGCGACGAAGCCGACGGTGCGGCCGGCGATGCGGCCGAAGCCGGTGACGATGTTCTTCGCAAAGGACTCCGCGATCTCGAAGAAGTCGCCCTCGTCCACGACCTTCAGGATCAATTCCTTCATGTCGTAGGGCTTATTCGGATTGTCGGGGATCAGCGTGTCCAGGGACATGTCGACGCGGCCGATGTCGTCGAAGCTCGGCCATTCCGGCACACCGTCGGTGTTGTTGGACGGCAGGAAGTCGATCAGGCGCCGCATCTGGAGCAGCGTCTCGACGTCGTTCTCGAAGGCGCCGTCCGCGATCGAGGAGCGCGTGGCGTGCACCGAGGCGCCGCCGAGCTCTTCCGCGGTGACGACCTCGTTGGTCACCGTCTTCACCACGTCGGGGCCGGTGACGAACATGTAGCTGGTGTTCTTCACCATGAAGATGAAGTCGGTCATGGCAGGCGAATAGACGTCGCCACCGGCGCAGGGGCCCATGATGACGGAGATCTGCGGGATCACGCCGGAGGCGAGCACATTGCGGCGGAACACGTAGGAATAACCGGCGAGCGCCGCGACGCCCTCCTGGATGCGGGCGCCGCCCGCGTCATAAAGGCCGATGATGGGCGCCCTCGCCTTCATCGCCATGTCCTGCAACTTGGTGATCTTCAGCGCGTGGGTCTCGGACAGCGAGCCGCCGAACACGGTGAAGTCCTTGGCGAAGACGAACGTCTTGCGGCCGTTGACGGTGCCCCAGCCGGTGACGACGCCGTCGCCGGGCACCTTGGTCTTCTCCATGCCGAACTCGGTGGAGCGGTGCTCGACGAACATGTCGAACTCCTCGAACGATCCCTTGTCGAGCAAGAGCTCGATGCGCTCGCGCGCGGTCAGCTTGCCGCGGGCGTGCTGCGCTTCGATGCGCTTCTCCCCGCCGCCGAGCTTTGCGCCGGCACGACGATCTTCAAGGGCGTCCAGGATATGTTTCATTTGCTCCCGCCAGTTCTAAATGCGATTGCCGGGGGTTCTAACACGGCATTTTGCAGGCCGGGAAGCCGCTTTCGGGCTCGCAGGGCTGCCTTGCCGCAGCGGGAAAGCGCAAGGAATTACAAAGTTTTGCCTAGGAGACGACGATGGACCAAGGAACGGCCGAGACCGGCGCTGTGACGGGCGGTGTCAACATCCTGCTGCGCCTGGAGGGCCTGACCCTGTTTGCAGGCATGGTGATGCTCTACTGGGCCTGGGACGGCTCCTGGCTCGTCTTTGCCGTGCTCTTCTTCGTCCCCGATCTGAGCTTCCTGGCATACCTCTCCGACGCCAAATTCGGCGCGCTGGTCTACAACGCCGCCCACAGCTACATGGCGCCGGTGGCGCTGCTGACGCTGGGCTTCGGCCTCGCCTCGCCGCTCACCTTGTCCATCGCCTTGATCTGGCTGGCCCATATCGGCATCGACCGGGCGCTGGGCTATGGCCTGAAATATTCGGCCGGGTTCGGCTTTACCCATCTCGGGCGGATTGGCCGGCAGAAGGACGCCTGATCTTAAATTTGGCGGCCGCTTCGGCTGACTGCGTAGCCCGGATGGAGCGGAGCGTAATCCGGGGTCGTCCCCCACGCTGCGCTGTCCCGGATTTCGCTCCGCTCGTTCGGGCTACGAGACCGTATTTGCCGCGCCAGCCGGTTGACCCGGCGCGCCGATTCAGGCTTGCTCCAGGCTTACGATCAGGCGCCGAATGTTGCGTGAGCCCAGTCGGTACGGCGGCGGTCCTCACGTCTGACTGCAAGCATCACCTCATGTCCGCGACGGTCGTCCCCCTGCCGCCGAACTCATCGTCCGAAACCGTCGATTTCCTGCGGCGCATGGCCAGCATGGTGTCGGGACGGAACGGCGAGATGCTGCTGCGTGCCGCAAGCCTGATCGAGTCGCTGACGCAGCGGGCGATGTCAGCCGAGCGGCTCTATCATCAGCAGCACGAAGAGAACACACGCCATGTCGAGCTGCGCGAGGCCGCCGAGCTTGCCTCCGACGCCATGGTCGCCCAGATCGAGGCGCTGCGGGCGCAGCTCACCGAGGTGACGGCGGCTGCGGCGGCCGAGCGTGCGGCATTCCATGCCGAGCGCGGCAAGCTGCTCGGCCTGATGCAGGATGCGGAAAGCCACATCGGCAAGCTCACCACCGAGCTCGATACGCTGCGCGCCTCCGTCGACAGCTTCAACGAGACCGTGGTCTCCGTGCCGATCGAGGTGCTGCGGCTGGCGCGGACGCAGTTCGATTATCTCTCCAGCGGCTTTGCCAGGCGCGGCGACGTGATCTCGCAGGCCATGAGCGAGATCGGCGGCTTTGCCATCGACCAGGCGCTGACGACCAAGAAGGCGGCCGACAAGGCCTGAGGCACTCGGGGTCGTCATGCCCGGGCTTGTCCCGCCTGCGGGGCCGAAGCCCCTTCGGCGAGGCGAAGGCCCGGGCATCCACGTTCTTAGGAGCAGCTAACGAAGGTCGTGGATGGCCGGGACAAGCCCGGCCATGACGCTGTGGAAGCTTCCGCGCCCCGAGCGCTGACGTCATATGTGATTGCCCTGCGCATAGGCCGGCGCGCATCAAATTGACAGCGCGGGGGCCCGTTGTTCTACTGCATAATACATCAGGGAGAATCCGATGCCGAGGGCATTCCTCGTCGCTGCCGCGCTCATCGCGCTTTGTGTCGCAACCGCGCTCGCCAACGCGCAATCCCTTCCCAAGGACGCCGCCACCCGGGTCGAGATCTTCCCGATCCCCTCGCTCACCCTCTCCGACCAGCAATTCCTCAGCGGCGATGCGGCCGCCGGCAAGCCGGTGACGGTCGCCGGCGAATTCCGCGTCGCGCAGGGCAGCGGAAAACTTCCCGTCGTCGTGCTGATGCACGGCTCCAGCGGCGTCGGCGCCACCACGGAAGCCTGGGTGCACGCGTTCAACGCCATGGGCATCTCCACCTTCGTGATCGACGGCTTTACCGGCCGCGGACTGACGGTGGTCGGACCGAACCAGGCGCTGCTCGGCCGGCTCAATCTGATCGTCGACATCTACCGTTCGCTCGAGATTTTGGCGAAGCATCCCCGCGTCGATCCCGACCGCATCGTGCTGATGGGCTTTTCGCGCGGCGGACAGGCGACGCTCTATGCGAGCCTCGACCGCTTCAACAAGCTCTGGAACAAGTCCGGCATCCAGTTCGCCGCCTACATCCCGTTCTATCCGGACTGTGCGACGACCTACCTCGGCGATACCGAGGTCGCGGCGCGCCCGATCCGCATCTTCCACGGCACGCCTGACGACTACAACCCGGTGAAGAGCTGCAAGGCCTTCGTCGAGCGGCTCAAGACCGCTGGACGCGATGTGGTGCTGACCGAATACCCCGATAGCGCGCACGGCTTCGACAGCGGCCTGCTCGGCGCCGCCACCGTGACTGTCTCCGCCAACGCCCAGACCGTGCGCAATTGCCAGATCAGGGAAGGCGACGGCGGCGTGCTGATGAACGCCGGCACGCAGGCGCCCTTCACCTACAAGGACGCCTGCGTCGAGCTCAATCCCCATGTCGGCGGCAATCCCGCAACCGCCGCGGAGTCGCGCAAGGCCGTGGAGGAATTCTTGCAGGTGCTGTTCAAGCTGGGATAGGCGCTGAGACACTGCTCAGCCTTCATGGTTCGAGACGCCCGCTTTGCGGGTTCCTCTCCATGACGAGCACGTGAG
>NZ_LBKA01000013.1:408-8443 GCF_028128955.1 Bradyrhizobium sp. CCBAU 11386 | reverse complement strand
GACCCGGCTTGTCGGCTCTTGATGACGATGCCAGGGATCGGCCCGGTCTCTGCGTTGACCTTCCGCTCCACTGTGGACGATCCAGGCGATTCCTGCATTCCCAATCTGTCGGCGCCTATCTCGGGTTGACGCCCCGGCGATACCAATCTGGCGAGGTTGATCGGGTGGGACGGATCACAAAAGTCGGAGATGGAGAGACGCGCACAGCCCTGTTCGAAGCTGCCAAACGTCGTTCTCAGGCCATCAACCCGATGGTCTCCGATGAAGGCCTGGGCGGTGCGTGTTGCCCACCGGCAAGGAAGCAAGCGTGCGAAGATCGCGGTGGCCAGAAAGATGGCTGTCGTCCTTCACCGAATGTGGGTTGATGGAACCGAATTCCGATGGGCGGCGGTGGCGTAAGGACGCCATCGTCATCCCAAGAGACGCCCGTGGCGGGGCGTGGGGATGGTCGAGTTCGTATGATCTGTCGTGGCGTCCGCCCTCCAGGTCGGGTGACTACGCCGAAGAGCTTGAACCGACCATTCAACCGAATCCCATCGTGTGGCGGCTTTGCCGACCACGAACAGAAGCAAGGTACCCGCGGCACGCGCTCTTAAGGGATTGACAGAAGCAGACCGAATACAGAAGCAGATTATCGCGGTATTGAAGGAGCATGAGGCTGGGGCGAAGACAGCCGACCTGGCTCGCAAGCACGGTGTTTCCGAGGCGACGATCTACAATTGGAAGGGCAAATTCGGCGGCATGGACGTTCCGAAGCGAAGCGGCTGAGGGCCGGCCTTGGAGGAGGAGAACGCGAAGCTGAAGAAGCTTCTGGCCGAGCAGATGCTCGATGCGGCCGCCCTTCGCGAGCTTCTTTCAAAAAATGTATGGTCCGCCCCGTCCGTGCAAGGGTTCGTAACAGAAAAATGACGCTTCCAGTTCCATAAATGTATCCGGCCTCTCGCGAGTGGACTGCGGTTGCAGCCAGGCCATGATGAGATCCGCGCACGCCGTTCCCAATAAATGGTTCGGGCACGGAGCCCGCTTTTTTGCACAGGGCTTACGGCATATTGATCCACTGTTTCGTCATCACTGTTCCCGAGCCTTGCAATCGAAGCCAGAAGCGTCAGGTGAAAGCAGGATCTCTGCGTTCGTAGAGAGCTCCTGGCTTTTTCAAGACCACCCAGACAATGCGGGCCATCTTGGCCTCTAGGGCGACAATGGCCTTGTTCGGATGCATCCGAGACTGGAGCCCGTCGAGCCAGTATCCTAGGCGATCGCGCGTCCGGTCCAAATGCCGGAAGCAAGATCGCGTGCCATGCACTAGGGTTCAGACTCAATTGAGCCAATATGCGACGAGAGCGGCGAGATGAACAGCGGCCAAAAAATTACGGGCGAGCTTGTCATATCGCGTGGCGATGCGCCGGAAGTCCTTGAGCCTGCAAAAGCAGCGTTCGATGACATTTCGTCCTTTGTAGGCGCGTTTGTTGAAGCGATGGATGACGACACGGTTAGATTTATTGGGGATTACAGGCTTGGCGCCGCGAAGAATGATTTCGCCGCGAAGCTTGTCGCCATCATACCCTTTGTCGGCGAGGAGCACGCTCATGGGTGGCGCGAGCGCCAGGACATCGTGAGCCGCAGTGATATCAGCATCCTGGCCTGGAGTCAGATGCAGGACGACCGGCCGGCAGAGCGGATCGCTCAGCGCATGGATTTTTGTCGTGCGGCCTCCGCGCGAGCGGCCGATTGCTTGATTGTGCTCCCCCCTTTTCCGCCGGAGGCACACCGGTGAGCTTTAATCGAGGTCGAGTCGAGCGACAGTACGACGCCGTCTTCGCCAGGCTTGGCCAGCGCTTCGAAGATTGCGCACCATCGTCCTCGCTTGGCCCAGCGATTGAAGCGATTGTAGATCGTCGTGTAAGGGCCGTATTCACGTGGACAATCACGCCATCGTGCACCCGATTGCAGCATGTGAATGATGCCGCTGACGATGCGTCGGTCGTCGTCCCGATCCGGCCCCGTCAGTCCCCTCGGCAGGTGCGGTTCGATAAGCGCCCATTGCCTGTCGTTCAGCCAAAACAAACCAGCGCGCATTCTCTCGCCCCCGAATCAACACGTAGGCAAGAGAATCACGTGGCGCTATTTAGGTACAGACCCTAAAAGTTTTCTCACATAACGGTTGCCGCGTTTGCTGACGCCAAGCAACGTCTGTTTTCCGCTGGTCGAGTATTGCCTGGGTACTAACCCCAGCCAGGCAGCAAGGTCGCGGGCCTTGCGAAACTGCAGCCCATCACCGATCGCGGCAAGTACAGCGGTCGCACCCAATGTCGGCGTGTGACGTCCTCTCGATCGGCGACCGCTTCGATCTCCTGTGTCACTTCGCGGATGCGTTCTTCGAGGCGGCGGAGATCAGCGAAAAGATCGCCCACCAGGCGACGCATCACTGGTGACAAATCGTTTTCTTCGTCATTCAAAGCGCGCGGCAACTCGAGTTTGAATATTCCAGCACCCTGACGCAAAGGTACGCTGTACTCGAGGCAGAAAGCCCGTCTGATTGATCAGGCGTGTCCTCGAGCCGACCATCTGCTCACGGATCCGATGTAGCGCTTGAAGACACTTGGTCCTCCTCCTTCACGGCGACGAAGCGCATTGTCGGTCGCGTCGCGGCCTCAGCGATCGCCTCAGCGTCGATGATATCGTTCTTGTTTGACTTCACGTAGGGCTTCACGAATTGCGCGGGGATCAAGCGCACCTTGTGACCTAGTGTCTTTATCTTCCGGGCGAGCCACTGTGAACCGGCGCAGGATTCCATGCCAACTATGCTTGGTTGTGCGCGAGCAAAGAACTGAAGAAGGGTCTCCCGTCGAAAGCGAGCTTTCTGAACAGGTGTGTCGTCGCAGCTTAGGCCAACGACGTGGAACAGGTTCTTGCGAATGTCGATTCCATAGACAGCCGCAGGTCGCGGCAAATTGCGATGGGCCATGATACTCTCCTCTTTTGATCTGAGCTTCCTATAATGAGGGAGGAGGACGGGGCGGACCATCTCATTAATGGTAGGGCCCGCCGCCAAGCGCGGTGGCCAACTGGGTCGGTGACTACAATCTCCAGCGTCCCCACTCGTCGCTGAAATACCTGACCCCGCGGCCTACGCCGCCCACCTCACTGCAACGGACGATCGGCTGCGCAACCCCGACCAGCTCCGCCGATCGTCCGTTGCTCTATCCGCGCCACTTGGTGTACAAAACCTCAAGACTCTAACTGCCGCCGGATGAAAATGCAGTGGCAGGTCACCTTCTTGCAAAGACGAGCCACCCATCGGAAAAAAGAGCGAGCGATCTCGGGATGCGCGCTTGGAACCACAGCATAGGCGCGATACTGCATGCCACTTGGAGCACGTGAGCCTGGGATGACTTGCAAAGTGCCCCCGCGCACCAGATCACTGACGAGTTTCCGGTGCGACAAGAAGGCATTTTCCTGTCATGAGGGCCGGCAGAGCAACATAGTTGTGATCATAGTGCGCCGCCGCTCGTATGTCGTTTGAGGACAGGTTCATGGGCCTCAGCGACGTGACATTCCGTATGAGGTTGAGCGAACGCTCGAGGGCTCTCTGCTTGCCATCAGATGTGACGGCCCGACGCATACCTGCTCCTCATTGTAGATCTCCCAACTGTCGGCGGGTTCGATGATGGACACGTCGCCTGTGATCAAAATATGAAATCATCCGAAGATATCGGCGGCGAGAGTGAGCTCGCGAAGTGCACCCCGCCCGCCTCAGACGAGAACGCTTGCAGATTTGGAATCAGAATAGAGAAAGCAAAACGCGGCAGTGATGTGCGAACGACAATCCGATTGGTGGCTGCGGGCGCCCGCCGCCGCATTCTCCTGGCGGTGAAGCCAACCGTCTCAAGCGGTTCAGAGACTGCGCTAGCGAATAGCCTTCCAAACTCGGTCAAATCACCGCGCCGCCCACGCGAAGGAGCATCACGCGCGCCGCCAGCAGCCTGGGAACGATGAAGGGCTCGGTCAGCCGCTGTTTGTAAAACTGCGTGGGAGCGCGCATTGATGCTTGTCTAGTACCGCACAAGATCTCTTCAACAGCTCGGTGCTGTCAGGGGGGAGTAGGCATTTTGCGGCGTGACCGCTTCGGAGCGGTCTGGCTATTGACGCCCGACGCCGGGCGGCGCGTCCGGTGCTTGCTTTAACTTCACAAATCCGGGCCCCGCCAATTTGCGGCGCTCGCTAGCGTTCGATTTACGCTCTCTTTTTGGTCGAAGCTCGCCGTGTGTCGAGCGCAAACAGCCATAGTCTTGATAGAACATGAAGAAAAGCACCCGGCCGGCTTTTACCGGGCTCACCTCTGAAGCAATCAACATTCGTTGCTTCGTGAACAAAAGGCCTGAGCTGCCGGTGCTCATCAGAGTATCATCACGCCAGTGTTGGACAATGCCGCAGCTCAAAATCGATCATCGTGGGACGTTATCGTGACATAGCTGATTTGATTGCCGTCAAGGGGCAGTGGTCAACGCATGAGCCTACGCTCTTCACGTGATTCATCCTCTGGTCCGAAATTCGAGTTCGATCTTATGCGTCACCTCGATGATGCTCTCTGGATGGCGGCCATTCTCGACAAGGGCGTATTTCAAGGCTTGGGCGCGGCTGACAAAAAGACCACCAAAGGAGCCGCTTTTTTCCCGCGCAATCCAGTTACCGCGTCGGTTCCTGCCAATAAAGACAATGGGCGGTACCGAGCCGTGTGAAGGGGTCTCCAAGATCTGAGGCATCATGTATCATCCGTGACTTGGTGATTAGCTCCACCAGTCCATGACTGGCTGCCAACTGGTGATCGGGATTGTGACGCTGTCGTGCATGATGGCCATCTAGACGTGGGTGGCGTCAAATATTGTTCCTCTGTCGGCCGGCAATAAGTTGTGGCTCTGATCGCCAGCGCCTAAGGAATAGAACAGACCTGAACCGAGTTCTCCTACCAGTTCTGGAATCAAATGGCTCCGGAGATTACGAGTATGCCTGAGTACTTTGCTCTGCCGCTGCTTCAGGCCAGCGACGCTACCGATGCCAGGGGCCTAAGGGCGTACAGTGCATCTGGACGCTCTCAGACGGGAATTGATCGAGCGAATCGTTCGAAGACTATCCGCATCTTCCCGTATTCGGTTTGCGATCTTTTCCGGTTCGTCCTTCTGCTGCCTTTCGCTTCGCCATGGAAGGGCGAGCGTGCTTCGGAATGAATTCAGTCGTGGGAACGGATGTCGTTAGCGCTGCCGGCAAGCCCGAGGACAACGTATCCGGTAAGTGCATGGGTGGCCCTACCGGAGAAACCTACAACCTCGCCAATGCTGATATACTTCGACATCAAGCGCTCACGCTCAAATCGTCGAACTGGTAAAGCTCGGCAAGCGCGAGAGAAACGATGCGATCCCTCAGGCTTGTTGGACTCGCTACAGTGGTGTTTCTCACACGTTTTGGGGAGCCGAAAAGCAGTGCCCGACTCAATCTCAACCAAGTGGCACGAGTTCTGATCCACTTCCTGCCGGCGCGGCTGACATTGCCGGCTAGGACCACGTTTCGGGTCATCGTTAAGGGGGCAAAGGAGGAGCGAAGCCGCATGACGGTGCTTGGTCAATCGCGTGCTGTTTGATGGTAGGCATGACCAAGTCCATGGCCTCCGACGCTATGGGCAAGTTCTTGTCCAGCTCGGGAAGAGGATATCGAAGACAAACGTCAGCCGCCGCTTTCTTCAGGCTGCGGGTAGTTCCTAGCAGGTTCCGGGGTTTCTGCGCGCCGGGGTGTGTCTGAGCTAGGTTACGTCAGCAATGTGAGCCGCCTCGGCTTCTCCCCAAAGCGGTACTGGAAGCGCTTGCATAAGCTTGGATATTCATTGCGATGGTACGCCGCATGATGGCCCCGCCGCAGGTCAACCGTTTCGCCCTCTCGGCGTTTGACCGATCATTAATTGCACTGCAGTGCGTACCTCCTACGGCGGATGCAGTCCAGCGTGATCTGTGCTCGCCGCAATGGAAGCTTATGCTCGAAGCTTTGCCATTATGAATGAACTGGTGAAAGCGTTTGGCCGAAAAGTGGTTGCGCTCACCGATGCCGAATGGGACATCGTGACCGCTGGAAGTGCTGCAGCAGTGAGCGAGGAGGTTGCTGCTTGCGTTGCCGGCAACGATCCAGAAAAGATGCTCAAGCTTCCGCTGCAAGGCGAGAAAACCGTGGTGGTGGCGTCTGATCGGCGGATGGCTTACGAGCACGTAATTCGAGCAGTCGGTTGTATGTAAGCCCGTTAGGTGACACTGGAGCGGGCCTACGAGAGGTGGGGCGCACGAACAGGTATTGAGGAAAGCAAGCTCAGGTGTCAATCCTGCTGTCCTGAGCTATCGGGGATGCAGATATTGCTGTTCGGCCAAGACGAGTTCGTCATACCTCGGAGTTCAAAAATCTCGTTGAGCGGTGCAATATCAGATTCAATGCTGGCAACGCTCTCCTCAGCTGCGATACTATCACAGACGCGTCGCATTGCAGCTGCCGCAGCTCGCATGGAGTGATTGGCCCAAACGACCGTGGAGATCCGCGCATCGCGATAGGCGGAGACTGGCGTTCGATAGTATGTCGTCGGAACGATCACGACAGGAAGCCGGGTCCGCCACTCGGTGACGAACGAAAGAATCTCGTCCGCGGTACGTTTTCGCGAGTGAATCAAGACAGCATCGGCTCCTGCGTCCGCATAGGCATGAGCACGCAAGATGGCATCGTTCAATCCGTGACCGGCGATCAGCGCTTCGATCCTGGCCACAAGAAGAAGGTGTTCCGCGACCGTATCTTTCACAGCCCGCAGACGCCCGGAGAATTCATCGATATCGGCGAGAGGATGCCGCTCACCAATGAGCGAGTTCATCTTCGGGAAGCTGCTGTCCTCAAGCGAGACGCCCGCCGCGCCAGCCTGGCAAAGCTTGCGTGCAAGGAGACGGGCATTGTTGAAATTGCCGAAGCCCCATCCCCGTCAACGAGCACCGGTAGCTCAGTCGTATCCACGATGCGTTCGACGCTCTCGACGAGCTGACTCCATGAAGCTTCGTGAGCGTCATCTGGCGACCACGCACTGAGGGTTGATCTAGTCGGCTAGGAAGATCTCGTGGAGAGGTTTGTCACGAGGTCACCATGTCAAGAGCGAGTTGTAAGGATGGCGATAAGGATAGGCATACGCCTATCCTTGAGGACGGCTCCGACACGCTGCGGCGCGTCGAGATCATCACGGGGACCGGCCGACGACGGCGCTGGTCGACCGATGCGAAAGCGGCGATTGTCGCGGAGAGTTTTGCGCCGGGTGCAAGCGTGTCCGCGGTGGCGCGGCGACACGACATCAGCCCGAGCCTGTTGTTTCTTTGGCGTCGTCAGACAACGCGGGCGAAGCTCGAGGAGCATGGAGGCATGCCATCAGGCTTTGTGCCGGTCGCAATCACCGACTGTGGAGGCAAATTGCCGCTATGCGAGGAGCAGGGAGCGATTGAGATCGAGGTCGGCGCAGTTCGCATCCGTGTCATGGGAACGGTCGACCGGCGAGCACTCTGCGAGGTGCTTGCGGCAGTCGGGACGGTCGGCCGATGATCGGGCCCCGCGCTGGGTTATCGATCTGGATCGCGACGCAGCCGGTCGATTTCCGTCGCGGCATGGACTCGCTGGCGATGCTGGTAAGCGAGGCGTTTGGAGCCGATCCGTTCGACGGCGGGCTGTGGGTGTTTCGATCCAAGCGCCGAGATCGCGTGAAGATCCTGACCTGGGACGGAAGTGGCCTTGTTCTCTACTACAAGAGAATCGAAGGGCAGTTCAGCTGGCCTCCGATCAAGGAAGGCGTCATGCCGCTATCTCATGCTCAGCTCTCGGTGCTGCTCGACGGCTCGGACTGGAAGCGTGTGCCGATGCGGGTTGTGGATCAACCAACACGAGCTGGTTGATCATCATCAAGAGTCGTTCGTCATTCATGCAGAGCTGTAGTAGAACGCGCTGCATGATTGATTTGCCTTCCGATCGAGCATTG
>NZ_LBKA01000013.1:0-394 GCF_028128955.1 Bradyrhizobium sp. CCBAU 11386 | reverse complement strand
GCCGATCAAGGAAGGCGTCATGCCGCTATCTCATGCTCAGCTCTCGGTGCTGCTCGACGGCTCGGACTGGAAGCGTGTGCCGATGCGAATTGTGGATCAGCCAGTACGAGCTGGTTGATCCTTATCAAGAGTCGTTCATCACTCATGCGGAGTTGTTGTAGAATCACTTTGCATGAGTGATTTGCCTTCCGATCGAGCATTGCTCCAGCAAGCCGTGATGGCGCTATCGTCACGGCTTGCCGTGGTGTCGGCGGAATGCAGCTCGCTTTCGGCCGAGCGTGATGTGGCGATCGCCCAACGCGACGCTGCGATCCAGGAGAACGACAAGCTCCTGATGATCCTGTCCCAGTACAAGCGCACGATCTTTGGTCCCCGCTCCGAGACACTGGATCCC
>NZ_LBKA01000012.1:519-787 GCF_028128955.1 Bradyrhizobium sp. CCBAU 11386 | reverse complement strand
TAGAACATCGCCGCTGGCGGGCCGGCTCCACCAAATGGCTTGTCGTCCCGCACGTAGATCCAGCACCGCCCCGTGTCGGTCTTACCCTTAGCCAGCACCGGCACGGTCGTATCGTCGGCATGAAGGCGCTCGGCCGCCATGACATGGGCCTCAAGGCGGCGCAGCAACGGATCTAGCGAGGCACAGACCGCCCCCACGGCATCCGCCATGGTCGACAGTGCGATCGGCACGCCTTCCAGAGCGTAGCGCTCGGCCTGGCGGTTCAACG
>NZ_LBKA01000012.1:0-335 GCF_028128955.1 Bradyrhizobium sp. CCBAU 11386 | reverse complement strand
AAGGCGATTGCTGCCGCAGCATTCACAAGCCGTAGGCCCATCGATCACCACCCGTTCCCGTGGCAGATGCTCAGGGAAGGTCTGGCGCTCGGCACGCTGGCGCGTAAATCCACGCACCGTCGTCGTCTTCGCCACGGCCCGTTCCGCCGCAAGCTCGTCCTCGGTGGCGTCGGCTTCCAGCTCTTCGAACGTCAGCGCCAACTGCTCGATCAGCCGCGCGGAACGCTCTGACCGTTGCCCATAGATCTGATGTTTTAGCTTGGCGATCTGCAGCTTCTGCTGGGCAATCAGCGCTTCGTCTTGCGACGCTTTCGCGCGGGCGACCGCGAGTTCAG
>NZ_LBKA01000011.1:609-22237 GCF_028128955.1 Bradyrhizobium sp. CCBAU 11386 | reverse complement strand
TTCTATCCGCAAAACTTCCTCGGCTTCGTCCAGCTCGCTTGCCTGCTGATCCTGTTTCGACAATTTTGAGATAGGTTCTAGTCAGTCTGCACCTGGTTCAGTGGAGAGATCCGGATAGCGCTCGCGAAGCACGTCGAGAAACGGGCGCACTAATGGATTACCGTTGGGCTGCCGCCAACAGACGCGGAAGCTCAGCCGCGTCGGCCCCTCGGCATCATGCACCTCCCGGAAGGTGACACCCGGATAGACTGCGCCAGTCGCACTTTCCAGTGCGAGCAGAATACCCCGGTCCACGCCTACCAAGGAAAGAAGCCGGTCGAGCCCCACGTCATGGCGAAGCAGCTTACAAGGATCGGAAGATCCTAATTTGCTGACGAGAAGCTTGAAGAGTTCCGGTCCCGGGCCACGCTGTGACATCAAAAGCGGTTCGCGCTTCAGTTCGCCCCAGTGAACTACGTCACTGCCTGTCAGCGGATGGTTCGCGGGGAGGGCGGCAACGACACGCTCGCTCCAGAGCAACAATGACCTGCCACCCCAATTCGGACTGGGCTCGGCCACGACGGCGATATCAATAGCGGAGCTGGCAAGATCCGAGATCAGATGCTCGCTCGCTCCGTCGACAAATTGTCTATCGACATCGGGAAAGCGGTGCCGGTGCTCGAGGAGAGTGGCCCGAAGATTGCCAGCTGACAGGGAGGTGTGGATGCCGATGGTCAACCGACCACTCTCGCCACGCGAGCGGGTCTTGACGCGAGCGGTCATTGCTTCAGCTTCGCCTATGACGCGCCCGGCGTCCTTGAGGAATTCTTGACCTTCCATAGTTGGTCACGTGCCACCGTTAGTGCGCTCGAAGAGCTCGCTGCCCAACGTTTGTTCGAGACTTCGCAGGCAGCGACTGAGCGTTGACTGCTTGAGTCTGAGCGTGTCTGCCGCTTGACGGAGGCTTCGATGCTGGGACGCAGCGATCGCCCAGCGTAGATCTCGAAATTCCACAGGCACTGGCCGAAACCCTATGGCAAGCTGCGCGTGACCAAACGCCATCTTGAATGCGTCACTCCATTTGTTTGCTCGCCTTCAGCACCCTCCAATTCAGCCCTGAATTGGCCGCCGAATGCCTCGATGAAGTTGTGTCTGTCGGCTTACCAAACAAATCGAAGATAACTACGATGTGTGCCAAGAATTGCGACTATTTTTAGTTGTGCAGGACGGCTCGCGCGTGGTCGTTGCTTGGCCAGATGACACGCCGCGATCTTCGCGCCTTTACGTGCTCAGCACATATCACATTTGGGATACGAAGGATCGCCCTAGTCGAGGTAAACGCAGTTGCTCATGGCCAATCCACTGCGCACAAATGTTTGAAAGAGTTCACGCTTTGTAAGCTCTAAGCGCTCCTCTTACGGTGGCGACAGCGCCCATCCAATGCTGATCGCGGACCTGCATCCGTGCTATTGGTCATCACTCACTCCGATGCTGCGAACGCGCTCCGATTGTGATCCGAGCCCGACAGGCACCGGGAGTTCCTTACGTCATCCATCGAAGAATCTGAACACTTCATCAAACTATTCGATGAATGTTTGGTCGATGCGAGAACTGGCTCCCTGATAGAGGACGTAACTATCGGATAGAATCCCGCGGCGACCCCAATGATCATTGCCATAAGCGATAGCGGGCTCGCAGCGAAGCTGAGGTCACACACTCAGTCGAGAAAGAAAATTGTTCGTCCGCTGCGTCGATCTCCGCCCATCGCACCTGTGAGGAGTAACCACAGCACACTACGGTCGCGCAGCAAATCGCCACAAGCCGAGCATTCAACGGCTTCTTGACCCAACACATTAGCAGGATGCATCTACTTTAAGATGCCATTAGTGACACGATACGATTGATGCCGGCGTCAACTACCAGCGTTGGTGGATGACTATGATGACAGACTCGTGCCATCTGCCGGATGAAGATCTGGTCGCTCAAACGATCTCCGAGGAATTCGGTATGCAAGATCAACTAGGGGTCTGTCCGAGCTAACGGATCTGTCGATGCAGTGGCTTGCTTGCAAAAGTACAGCACATTTAAATCTGCTGGCGTTGCTTGGTGACGATCGCTTTCGCTTCTCCGAGCGTCGCGTTAATCGATGAGTTCTCTCCGCTCGCCCGGAGGCATGCGGTTACTGCTATCGTTCGAACAACCGTGATACAGCACACAGGATCCATATCGAGGGATTACCACGGTGGTGCATTGCCTTAAAGAACTTACTATCAAATGCATCCACACGCCGGTCGTAGCTGGCAATCGCTGCATAGAACCGATAGCGCTTACGTGGCTGCCGCCAGAAGCGCCGGTGTCACGACTGTTCTGAGTGACAGTCTCTCGGTCTCGACTGGTTAGGCGCCGAAACCAATCCGATCATACATTGGCCGTCCAGTGCTTCGAGACAGAGTAGCGCGCGTTCTCGATTGTGGCGGCAATCTAGGCGCTGCTTCTCCAATAAGAGCGAACGTCGGAGGAGGGCTCGTCGTTACTGGAAGGGTAGCGTTCTTCAAGCCCCGATGTTGCCCGCGGGGGCCTAAGCAGTTGAGAGGAGGGCGGAAGCTCGCACCGCGCAGATTCGTATGGGACAACGATGTTGGACATCAGAGTCATCCCCGTTTCTTCTGCGACAAAAGCTTGAATGAATTCATCACTGCTTTTTGGCGACAAGTGAAAGACAGGCGTGACGCACGAGTGTGCCTTGCTATTGGCATTGGAGCGTCGGGAGGCGCGCTCATTGAGCGATGTTGGGTGGGAGGGTTGTACACTTGAAATGTATAAACGTCGGCGTCGCGGCGAACAGTCGCGGTCGATCGGATGCTCACTATAGAGCCCTTCCGCTTGTAAATGCACACTTGTCGACGCTCCCGCGCGCGCTACGCCGGATCGCGACGTATGTCTCGGAGAATCCCAACCTCGTTGTTCGTCAAACAGCCAAAGACTTAGCAGTGGTCACCAAGAGCGGCCCAGCGAGCATTATTAGATTCTGTCAGGCGATCGGCTTTAGTGGTCTGCAGGAGTTCAAGCTGGCATTGGCAGGCGATATAGCGGCTCAACATTCTCCGGTTGTAGAAAAGAATGCGAAACAGCAGGCCTGCGTGAGTCTTATGGATCAATTGACTGAACGCATTGTGCTCGCGACGCGAGAAACGCAGTGCCTGTTGGACCAGGCGGCTCTCGATCGTCTCGCGAATGCCATGCTGTCAGCTCGTCGGATTGATGTGTACGGCGTCGCAGCTTCCGGTCCCATCGCTCAACACTTGGTATTTCGTCTCCTTCGGATCGGCATACCCGCGCACGCAATCCTCGACCCAACTTACGCCGCTTATGTCGCGAGCGGCCTCGGTCCAACATCAGCGGCAATTGCCATATCGGGGTCTAGGATGACGAAAGAGACCGTTGAGCCCCTCATGAGGGCAAAATCGGCTGGGGCCTTTACCGCCGTAATAACGCACCGGAGTGATGGTCCAGCTGTGAAGTACGCGGACGAGGTGCTGCTTACAGCGGGCGTCCACTCTCCGGTAGCCGAACCGAACTCAGTAATCGCTTTCACCAACCTGATCGCAATCGAAGTTCTAGCGTCGATGTTGGCAGTCAAGCAGCATGCTCTCACCCAAGGAGAACCTAACCTGACAGCGTCAGGCCCGATTGAACCTGTTACCACGAGAGGATCTACAGACGTACCGCGTCGTCGGCCTCATAAGCCGCGATCGCGATGAACTATGCGGGGATGTCGGAGGTGTGTACCGCTCGCTCAGTCAAAGCAAAGGTAGAGAGCTTGATACTGTCTGCCTTGCCGCCACGAATAGACGCCCAGGCAGACTAATTTCCTGGTGTTCTAGGCTCAACGCCTCACGTCATTCTATAGCAGCGTCTCGCTGATTGCTCACCTGGGGTAACCTGAATGGAGTCGGCCAGAGCGCAGGTCAAACAGAGACGGCCCACGTGGCTACTGCGAAGCAGGGCTGCAATGAACGTCAAAAATCAGGTCAGAGAACAACAGGATCCATTTGTTTGGCCAAATGCTTGGTGAACCAATCGCAAGTGACTCTGTTCACCGTTGCGAGGTGACGCACATAGGGGTCGTAGTGCCCCCCTTTAATAAGCACGAGATGCTTTGGTTCGCGAGCTCGATTGTAGGCGTCGAGTTGTAGATCGGTCAGGCAGCGGGTATCGTCATCTGCCACGATCATTAAGAGAGGAGTCGGTGATATGCGAGATACGTAGTCGCCAGGTTCGAACTCCATCATCATGTCGTGAGAAATGATGGAGATCTCGTTCTTCCAAGTGCCTTCCAAGTCGACCTTCTTGTACCAATCGATCGTTTCCTGCACAGCCGTGTGAACTCGGTATTGTATCATTCCCTCTGCCAGCTCCTGGCGGCGAGCGTCTTCAAACTGCATTCGATATGAGTCCCAATCGGCGGATGCTATATGGCGTCTCGCCATAACGGAACCGCTTATCAGAGGGCCCACTGCCACCACACATCTCACCCTGCGATCGACGGCTGCCGCTATCAATGCGGTTCCGCCAGAGTAGCTTGTGCCCCATAGGCCGACTCGTTCGGAATCAATCTCCGGCAGCATTGTCGCATATGTAATGGCATCGCGAGTGTCATGCATCTGTCTGAACGGATCAGATTCATGACGCGGCTCGCCGTCACTACGTCCCCAGCCGCGGTGATCATAGGTCAGGACAGCGAATCCACGTTCGGCCAGACACTCAGCGAATTTTGCTAGTCCGTGTTCGATCTGCACCGTTAACCCGTGCGTCATCACAACGCATGGAAGCCGCGACTTACTAACAGCCGGAGTAAAAAGCCAGCCTCGGAGCTCAACCCGATCGCGCGTTCTGAAGCTGACATCTCTCTGCATACAAGGATCTCGATTCTATTGATCATTCAGTTACGATCGCCTCGCCGGAAAGTCGATCGACTATGTCTCCGGGCGTAACGATCTCGACGTTTGGGTTTTCTTTAAGAGATCTCAAAATAGCGTTCAAATATTTGATCCGATAAGACGCTCCAAAAACCCAAGGGTGCACCCCAAGGGCAATAATCCTGCCCCAGGCTTGTTCACGCTCCAGCCGAGTTACAGCTTCGAAAATTAAGCGCGTAAACCTCTGCACAGGTAACCGTCGCAGCCAGAGTGCCTCAACATCATCGAAATCTGGAAAAGCCGGCACGGCATACAATCCGTTGGTGCCGGATTGCAGATAAGGCAGTTCATCGTTGGCCCAATCCAGCGTATAAGTGAATCCTGCCTCTGCCAGGAGTGCACTCGTTCTGCCCGTCCCTCCGAAATCTTGCCCGAGCCATCCCCGGGGCCGATAGCCAAACGCAGCCGTTAGCAGATCTCGGGATGTGACGATTTCGTCCCGCTCCTCTTCGATCTCCATGTGACTCGTGATCATTTTGTCAGCGCTTTGCCCATGAGCGATAATTTCCCACCCACGCTTTTTGACTTCATCAACAAGCTCGGGGTGAACTCGCAAAGCAAAGGCGTTGACCGGAACTGCCGGCTTTATTTTTGTCTGATCAAAAAGCTTGAGAATGCGATAGATCCCAACGCGGTTCCCATATTCCCGATAGGACCATGTTCTGAATTCTGGAAAATAGGATCCATACTCAACTGCAAAACGTGGATCGGAATGCGCGTTGGCGTCGCGCGCAAGTGCCCAGTATTCCAGGTAAAGTAGAATATAGAGATAGAGGACCTTGCTGCCCTGAGTTCGAGTATGCTCTCTGACCGTTATTGGGGTGAAAGTATAGAGGTCATGATCCATTCCTCGTCTAGGTATGGTCGGCATTGTTATCACTTTCATGTATCGAGCTGTCGTGATACCAGCTGGCTAGCTCTGCGCCAGTGGCAAGCCAAACACCCGAGTGCGACAGAATGTAATCGAGTGCTTTATCGAGAAATCTAATCCGATGAGGGCGGCCGCTTATGTAGGGATGAATCGCCATGTTCATGACGCGACAAGTGTCGGCACCTTCCGCGTAGAGGGTGTCGAACATGTCTCGGGCTACATGAAGGAAGTCGTCTCCCTCGCAGGAACGAACAAACAAAACCGCGTCATTCAAATCCATCTGGTACGGCAATGACACCAAGGTCCCATTACGAACCTTTATTGATGTCGGTTGGTCGTCATGATAGAAATCGCAATAGTACTGGAAGCCGGCCTCCGCCACTAGGTCAGGTGTTCTTAACGTGTGCGAGACTGATGGAGAAAACCAGCCAGCCGGTCGCCGCCCCGTAAAGTTCTCAAACAGGCGCAACGATTGATTTATTGCGTTCCGCTCCTCTTCCTCTCCTAGGTTCCAAAGATACTGAGTGTTGTAGACGCCGTGAAGCATATAATCCCAATTGCGTTTTTCACACGCATCAAGAATCTCGGGATAATGTGCAAAAACGGCTGCGTTGAGCGACGCGGTGCATGGCACGCGGTATTCATCAAGGACGTCGAGCATTCGCCAGAGCCCAACTCGGTTTCCGTAATCCCGAATGCTATAGCCGAGGATATCGGGGTGCGGAGTCCGCGGCCAGGGATTTCGCGTGCTGACAGGATCGGGTAGAAACTCGTAGTGTTCAATATTCGGACAAACCCAGAAAGCGAGCCGCGCGTCATTGGGGAGACGAATATGGGGCGCGCCGCGCTGATAGCTGGGTCCAAGTCGATCGAGTTCAATCATGATCCGATCTCCTTGCCTGCTTCCGGCGATTCCGTCGGCAAGAAATAAGCTGCCACGAGAGCGAAACTGATCGCCGCAGCTGCTACCTGTGCAGAGGTGATAAGCGGCCGATCAGAAGTTATCGTCGCCCGTCCAAGGAGGCCGCCGAATACGGCGACGCCAAAAGCGCTGCCGATCTGACGGGTCATCGTGAGACAGCTGACGACCACGCCGCGATTCGAAGGGAGAGCGATGAGCAGCGCCGTAGACATTGCAGGCGCAGTTAGACCTATACCTAGGCCGCACATCGAGAGCGTCAGCAGTTTCATCAGGTCGCTCTTAACGGAAGAATTAGCTGTGATCGTCGCAGCGAGTCCGAGAGCAGCGATGTTCAGGCCAACTAATATGATGCTGCGCTGTGGATGTGAACGTGCAAGTATCGCAGTAACCGCCGGCCCTAGGCACATCATTGTCGCAAACGGAAGGAATGCAAAACCAGTTTCGGCCGCCGTCAAATCGCGCAGAGATTGGAGATAATACGAGAGGAGAAAGCTAGCACCATAGTAAGTAAAGTTCAGACAACACCCAATGGCGTTAACTAGAATGAAGCTCCTATTTGTAGCCACATTCAAAGGAAGAAACGGGTCATGACTAGACCACTCCGAGAAAGCCAACATGCTCAGAGAGGTTGCGCTCGCCACGACAAGCAACGCCACGTAAGAGCGTGATTCAGTGATCGGGTATTCTAACGCCGCGCAGATGAGTAGACCGACGCCGAGGAAGAGGAGGGCAGTCCTCATCAGGATGTGATGCAGACGTCGAAAGTGAACCGTCGGGCTCGTCTTTGTTGGCGCTACCCATGCGAGATAGACAGCTATGTTGAACAGGGGAATGACAATAGTAAGCTCTAGCAAGAAAATGTATCGCCAGCCGTAAAGTTGGACGATTATTCCTCCAATGAGCGGCCCAGCGGCTTGAGCCGTGCCAGCAATAGCTGCCCAGATCCCGATCGCTCTGGCTTTCGAACGAGCATTGGGAAACGCATCCGTGATAGCCGCGTAAATCGCGGGCGTCAAAACAGCAGCCCCTACACCCTGAACAGCAAGAGCTGCGGTCAGTGCGTTGGGTCCGCCTGCGAACGCGGATCCAAGTAAGCCTAGCGCGAGTACGAACGCTCCGAGGAGGAATGATTTCCACGTCCCAACTTTGTCGCAAAAATCGCCGCAAATTAGGAGGAGTCCAGCGAAGACAATTAAGTACGCATTCGTAACCCATTGAAGTTGTGCGATTTGCGTTTGGAAGTCCTTCGAAACGGCGAACAGCGCGACGTTCAGGGCCGTTGTATTCATGATGATGAGAAATTGGGTCGCGCTCGCAACCGCGACTGACAGAAAACTGCGTCTGCGGTGGTCGGCTCGAGGTGAGCCTTTGTGCGCATGGGCGGCGTTGCCCCTTATACAAAAGAAATTGGTGCGAATGATTGTGTGGCTCATTGGTCGGCCTCGCTGAACGGCACTCCCACGCTAAATAAGCAATCGCCAGGAGCGGTTCGCGCTGTAAATCGTCTGCATAGAACAAGGCCGGAATGGTCGAAGCAAATTTGTCGGGGCGGGGCCCACGGTTCGGAAGGGTTGTGGATGGCTCCGGCGTCGCAGCCACGCTCCACGAAGTCCCCGAGCCGCACAAACGGCTCGAACACTCCTCCGCAAGGGGCGAACACGAACTGGCTAAAGGGCCCCCGTCGATATAGAGCAGTCGGCTGGGGCTCCTTTTCATCCTGGATTGAATGGATAGAACCCACGTGGCGTAGAACTCGAAGGGTTGCCTCTTTGGCCAGCCTCAGCGCCGGGATAGACACTGTACCTCCACCGCCCAACTCAGTAGAGAGGCAGGGTATGCCACCCGCTCGCTCGCACGCTCCAGCCAAGCTACGGTCGCCGCCCGTCGGGGCATCGGTTACAAAGCTGACCGGAAGGCCAAAAACCCGCAAGAGAGCGATTCGCTCTCGAAGCCGGCCTGCTTCAGAGGAGTTCACTATTATCGCGGATGGTATGTATTCTAGCGAACTTCCTCCAGAATGAAGGTCGACGACGAGAGCCGCGCCGGGAAGCAGAATTGTTTCAACAAAGTGTGCGATCGCTTCGGTCGGGCCACCATCCGGTCGCCCTGGGAAAACGCGGTTTAGATTGCCGCCATCGTAAGGAGAGGTTCTTTTGCCAGCATAGACGGCAGGCGCATTTAGAGCTGAAAGTAGAACAATATGACCTTGTACGTCTTGGTGTTTCAAGGTCCTCATGAGGTTCATTACGATGATCTGTCCCTCATATTCGTCGCCGTGGTTCCCTGCGACCACAATCACGCGCGGTCCACTCCCGTTTCGGATGCTGGCGACCGGAATGAGAATGGACCCATAAGCAGCTTCGTGCTGTGACGTGGGGAGACGTAAGAAGCCTTGTTGGCATCCCTCCTTGCCAAAATCGACTTCCGACCAGACTTGTGTTTTCAACGTTCGATACCCTTGGCTAAATGCCGAAACGGGGTTTTGAGGCCCATCTGATTTTCGTCGGGAATGCACCTGCTAGCGGCTTATTCGCGTTTGACGAAGGTGCGAATACAGTCACGGAGCTTATGTCAATCCATGTCGCGACCAGGCGTTTCCTAGCTTTAGGCGTGCGGTGGTTTGGATGGTGCTGGGTCCAAGCCACACTTTCTTGTCGGCAAACCGCTCTTCCGCACCCATTGCTCGGCTTTTCATTTCGCTGCTGGCTACGAGGCAGTGTGAAAACCATATGCATCCATCAACCACATCTTGTGGGCTTTGATCATAGTATTGCTGCGCCAACTCGTGGGGGCACGGTGGTTGGCCCACGAGACTGCCTAACCTGCTCGTGCCTTTAGTAAGGCTCGTCGCTTATGAGAGTTCGTAAAGCATCAAGGCTGGTCTTAAGTACCGCTCGGTCAGCTGGAACACCGAGGCCGAGCCGAACTTTGTTCGGAGCAGAAGCCTCATAAACCGCAAAAGAGCGGGTCGACGATACGGCAATGCCGAGCCGACGCGCCCTCTCAGCGAAAGCGTCTGAGGACCAACCAGAAGGTAGGTCGACCCAAAGATGAAAACATTGAGCATGGGTGCGAAATTGGACGCCGCGCAACGATTCGTCGGCGAGGAGTTGACGCTCGGCTGTCTCCTCACGCACAGACGTGAGAAGGCGAGCAGCTGTCCCATCAAGGATCCACTTGGTTGCGACCTCCGTAGGCAGTGGTGCTGGCATCCAGTTTGTGGTCATCGTCGCTGGCCAGAAGTACTGGCTGGGAAGCGCGCCTTCTGGGGTCAGCAGATAAGTAATTCGCAACTGCAGCGATACGGATTTGCTCAGGCCGAGCATGTACCATGTGCGCTCAGGTGCATAAGCTGCCAGCGGTGCCGGACCATCTTCCAGCAGTATACCGTAAACATCATCCTCTAATATTTGCAGATCGTGCTTGCGTGCGACGTCTGCGATTTCTTGCCGTCGTTGTGTCGGCATCACTGCAGTTGTCGGATTCTGGAACGTTGGGATGCAATGAAGAACTCCTGCTCCGACCTGTTTTGCAACGTCGGCCAACGCATCGGGGCGAATTCCGTCCCCGTCCATATCGACCCCGTGAATCTGGATTCCCAGCAGCCGAGCTAACGGCTTCATGGCTGGATAAGTAAGTGTTTCGGTGAGTAACGTGCCGCCAGGTCGAGCAATTTGGGCAAGCAGCATCAGCGCGGTACTGTTGGTCCCGTTCGACAAGACAATGCGATCTTCGGAAGGGCGCGACTTAAATCGCTGCTCGAGCCATGTTGCACCGGCGACTCTATCTGTATCGCTTCCGTTGAAGCGAGGAAGGCGAAGATCATCGACGAATTTCGGCGAGCTTTGCAGTTCTGTCAGAGCTCTACTAAGTGCTTCTTTGATCATCGGAGTCGGCGGAGGAAAATTGCGACGAAAATCAACCAAATCCGGTTGCTGTTGGAGGGCACTGACGTTCTCTTTGGCAGCTACTGGCATATTGGACGCTCCTAAGTGTGATGTCGCGCGGCCGGTGCAGTCTCCACTGGCTCAGCCATGGCGGGAGTAGAAAAGCAGGCGCGGTGACGACAGGCGTATCGGTTGCAATCGGGATCGTTTTTCCGCAAGCCGCGGGAACCTGGTCCCTGGGGTGACGAAGGCGCTCAGACGCATAAGAGCGATCGCTGACCCCGAAAGCAAAGCGATCCGTTGCGCCAACATAGGTGTACCTCGCGGGCGGATTGCGGAATTGTGGAGCGGATCAAGCTGCGTGATCACCGTCAAACGAGGTTCGGCAGATATTGCTCTTTCCGTGCGAGCTACTCACAGCCAAGGAGGCTGAAGAGTGATCTGAGAACGATGGCGCCTTTCTCAATCCTGACGATGCTAACCTTGCAATTGAATGCGGCAGCAGTCGAGATTGGCGCCGCAGGAGGAGGGGACGCCGTCGTGCGTTTTGACGAGCACGGAGACGTGGGCGCTGGAAAAGAGTTCGGCAGGCATCATTTCTGGAACTAGAAGAGTTGAGGCATCGATGAGGGCCGTCTGCGAGAACTGCTGGTGGTTGATTTACCATGGTCAACTCCTCGCAGGTGCTGTTCACCCGCCTGACCGTATTAATCTATACGTGACATGCTTCCGTTATCTGGATCAATTACTGACCTTGGTAGTTGACGGCTAGCCAGCTGTGTGTCGGCAGAGACGGCAGCGCTCTTGGCGTGCAAAGGTTACCGCAATGACGGCGCGGGGCCCGGTCGGATCAACGAGCTCGTCACCGGTCATCCGAATCTTCATGAGTGCGCCGACGCACTGCTGACAGTCCGCGATGGCTTGCGATGGGAGTTGACGGTCCGCGAGAAGCAAACCCGCAGGATATGCGGTCATGCAGACCGGCTGGTAATCGGCCCCATCCTGGCCTTGACCTGTGCCAGTGCCATCGACGATCCGAGACGCGTCAAATCATCAAAGCAGTTCGGCGCCCATTTCGGGCTGACGCCGAAGAGGCGCTAGTCCAGGAGACCGATTATGCCGGCCGCACCAGCACATCGGCGACGGCTCGAGTGCGCTGTGCTCTACTGCGCTGGTGGCACGGGCCTGCAGGCCCCGGTGCTACCCGCATGGAGCGCGTGTCCAACTTTGAGGCCCAAGGGATCAAGCAATTTCACTTGGTCCGACCTATCAAATTGAGCAACTCAGCTGGGCGATGAGCAACCGCAACCGCGCCTTCGGCCAGCAGATGGCGCGCTTGTTCATCGCGATGTTGGGAATGCATCGAAAAACCAATCACGGTCATGCCGGCTCTGACACCCGCCATTACGCCATTGACGCTGTCCTCAACAACAAGGCACTCCGATGGAGCGACGTCCAATTCGTTTGCGGCGAACAGGTGCAGATCGGGAGCCGGCTTGCCCCTGTTTACCTGTGCCGCGCTGAATACATACGGCAAGAATAGGTCGTCCAGTCCGGTGACGGCCAGCCCCAGACGCAGTTTTTCAGGCGAGCTGTTCGACGCCACGCAAATTTTGCTGCGGGTTCGAACAATTCCGAGCACATCGCGGATTCCTCTAGTAGCCTTGAGAGTCGATCGGTATAGCTGCGCGATACCTTCCTGAACGGACGCATGATAGCCGTTCGGTAATGGCAATCCGAACTCTTGCTCTAAGTCCGCATAGAGATCCTTGTCGGCTCTGCCGCCAAATCGCTTCAAGATCGTCTTAGCTGATATTTGCCGTCCAAGCCGGTTCAGCACGCGAGCGTGGACGCGAGCGGCAATTCTTTCGGAATCAATGAGCACTCCGTCGCAGTCCCAAATGATCAGCTGCGGCAGTCTTGAGGGCAGGGTTGGCCTCACGAAGTGCTTGCCTGCTGGAATACGTAAGCAATGGTCTCATCATCGACAATGACCGCCGGAACAGGCCTATATTCGATGACAGGCCCTTCATAGGTGTAGTCGTGAAAATGAACCACTACGCTGTCCGCCGAGATCAGGGCGACCGCATAGAAGGGCGATTCCATGCTCCGCGCTGCTGAGTCCGCACCTAATCTAAGCGCAAATTGCGAGACTGTGCTGCGCAGAACCGAAAACGGAATGCCCTTCCATGAGCCGGCAATTGGCCTGTGTAGATGGCCGAAGAACATATGCCGTATGTTCTTGCCGACAAGAACCGAAGCGAGCTTCTCGGCGTTTTGTAGCGTGAGTGAATCTAGAAGCGGAATGCCAACCGCAAATGGCGGGTGGTGTAGGAAGAGGAGGACCGGCGCCTCACCGATATCGTTCAGACGCGCTCGCAACCAAGACAGCCGAGCATCGCAGAGTTCACCCCAATGCCTGCCATCGGCTGCAAGCGTGTCGAGAAAAACCAGGTGCTGCCCATCAATCTCCTCAGTAGACTGAACAAAGCCGTTTTCATCCACTGCGGTCGTGGGAAATGCAGCTCGGAAGCGCGCGCGATGGTCGCCGTTGCCGAGGCAGAGCCGATAGGGCAGCTTCAATTCGGCAAGGCAGTCCTGTAACTGCTCGTAGGCCGCGACTTGTCCAAGAGCCGCGAGATCGCCCGTGAATACGACTAAGTCAGCATCAGGATGCTCCGCGTTGATGCTCGCGATTGCCGCTTCGAGTCGTTCGCGAGGATCGCAACCGATGTGGTGAACGCCGGGTGGCGTCAGATGTAAGTCGGTCACCTGGATAATTTTTAGCATTGGCCATTACCTAGTCAGTGTCGAATACGGCTATGTGCTTGTTAACACGCTCCAAATGACACCGGAATGACATTCCGGATTTGTGTCGTGAATCTGAAACAATATTCCACTAAGGATGGCGTGAAAGTCGCAGCCATGCGGGCATCTATCTCTTTTTGGGTAACTACCACGATGAAACGACGGACCTTCCTCGCTTCGGTTGCGGCCGCCACTGTGGGCGGAACCCTCGATGCCGCTCTCAGCGGGCTCTCTGCCAGTCCGCAGGGCAGTGTGCGGATCAGAGTTTCTTTCTTCGGTTCTGCGTTCCAACCGGTCATGAAAGCGTTGATAGACAAGTTCCGCGAGCAGGCGCCGCAGGTCGAAATAGGCATCCAAACTCCGGCCCAGAGTTGGGACGCTCAACTCCAGCGGACAGTCCTCGACATGCGAACTGGCGGTGCCGCAGAACTCGCGGTGCAGGGCTACGACCGGCTCCGCATCGTTGCCGACAGCAAAGCCGCCGTCCCGCTGGATGCCTTGATTAGTCAAGAGTCGGGCTGGGCAGGACAAGGCTATTCCCCCGGGTTGATGAGCTTGTGCAAGTTTGGAGGTCAGCAATGGGGCCTTCCTCTTCAGATCTCGAACCCGGTCATTTTCTACAACGCCGAACTTTTCAGGAGCGCTGGCGTCGATCCGGAAACCTTCACTGCAAACTGGGACAGTGCCGCTGAGGCTGCGCAGAAAATCACTGCGCTCGGTGGAGGCAAGATGGGCGCGTTCTTCGACTATACCGCCGATGGAAATTGGATGTATCAGGCGCTGCTCTTTTCGCTGGGCGGTCAAATGATGTCGGATGATGAAAAGGCGATCAGCTTCGATGATGCGACCGGCCTCAGAGCCTTGCAGATCCTTAGGGCATTTGGGAAGGCGGGGCAGCAGGACATGACGGCGGAGCAAGGAAGCCAGAGTTTTGCCGCGGGCGTAACGGGGATGATTTTCACGTCAAATCGACGTCTTGGTGCCTACAAGAAGGCAATCCAAGGCCGCTTCGAGTTGGGCTCGGCGTCCCTTCCAAAACAGGAAGGTGGACACGTTCCGGTCGGTGGTGGTTTTGTCAGTATGACGACCGCCGATCCGCGGACGCAGAAGGCTGCCTGGGAATTTTTGAAATTCGCCAGCGGGCCGGTTGGCCAAGCAATCATAGTCCGAATGACCGGAGCCGTTCCGGGTAACGCCAACGCCGCATCTAAATTAGGCGATTATTATGCGACGAACCCTCAGGCCAAGGCCGGCCTAGAGCAATTACCTATTGTCACCGGCTGGTACTCTTTTCCTGGTCCAAATGCGATCAAGATCAGCGAAGTTTTGCTTAACCACCTGCGTAGCGTCGTTACGCTCAAGATAACCCCAGAAAATGCGCTGAAGATCATGCGCGCTGACGTCGACGCTCTCCTCCCCAAGGTGTGACGATGTTGCGCCTCCCACTCATTCAGAGAGACCTTTTGATGCCATCAACTGCAACGGATACTGCTCACCTCGCTTGGAATGAACAATGGGCGACCGAAGAAGGCCGTTCGGATTGGGGTCGACCTGAAAGTGAAGTTGTTGAAATGGCGGCCCATCTGTTTCAAACGGGCTGCCGGCGAGCGCTCGACCTCGGATGCGGAATCGGACGGCACGCTCTACATCTGGCGCAAAGTGGATACTCGGTTTGCGCGATAGATTTGTCTGAAGTTGGTCTCAATGAACTGCGCGCAAAAGCCGCGGCCCATAGCCTGACAATCGAAACGCGGCGTGCGTCAATGGTAAGCCTTCCATTCGACAACGCGTCTTTTGACTACGTCGTTTCCTACAATGTCTTTTGCCACGGCGACGGTGATGTCGTCGCGGCGGCCGTATCCGAAGCAAGGCGTGTGCTGCGTGATGGTGGCATTCTACAGGCTACTATGCTTTCACACCGCAGTACGGCACCGCGTCGCGGCCGCGAAATCGCTCCTGACACGTTTGTATGGGATGATGGCGAAGCTGATCACCATCATCCGCACTTTTTCTGCGACACTCCTCGACTCAATGACCTTTTCCGCGGTTTCCAATGGGTGCGTGTCGAGGATCGACAGGATGTCGTATTCTCCGAATATTCGCACTGGCACATAGTTGCAGAGCGAAAAGGATGATTAACGTGAGGGAATCGCCTTGTGACGAAGCCGAGGGATCTGTTGCCGAGACCGACCAGCGCACCACGCGCTATGGAGCGCTGCCTGTGGTTCGTGCCCATATGGCCGATCTTCCGAAGGCTCTGCAGCGGATTGCAAAATACATTATCGAGAACCCGGATTTAGTTATCCGGCAGACGGCGAGCGAACTGGCAATCGTTACAAAAAGCGGCCCGGCGAGCATCGTTCGGTTCTGCCAGGTTGTTGGGTTTGCCGGATTGCAAGAGTTTAAGTTCGCTCTTGCCGGCGATCTGGCATCCCGGCGCTTCCAGGCCCCTGACGCAAACCACGAGGCCCAAACAAATACCGATCTCACTCACGAACTGGCCGAGCGTATTGTGCAAGCGACGCGCGAGACCCAATTGTTGCTAAACCAAAATGCCATCGATCGGCTGGCAGATGCGATGGTCAAGGCCCGTCGCATCGACGTGTACGGCGCCGCAGTGTCCGGTCTCATAGGTCAGCATTTGGCGTTTCGGTTGCTGCGTGTCGGCCTGCCTGCCCATGCCATCGTCGACACGACCTATGCCGCCTACGTTGCGAGCGGCCTTGGGGCGACCTCCGTCGCAATCGCCATTTCGGAATCAGGCATGACCGAGGAAACGGTAGAAGCCCTGCGACGGGCCAAGGCTGCGGGTGCGTTTACTGCAGTGATTACGCACAGCCACGATGGACCGATCGTAAAATATGCAGACGAAGTGTTGCTTACAGCAGGGGTCACTTCACCTCTAACCGAGGCGAAGTCGGTCATCGCTTTCACCAATCTCATGGCGATCGAGGTTCTCGCGACGATGCTTACCATCAAGCTCGGTCTGTTGTGCCCCGCGGAGAGCTTAACCTGATGGCTGCTTGTTCTTTTCAGTCCGTCACCAAATCATTTGGTTCCGTCCCTGTCCTCCGCCAAGTGTCCTTGGAGGTTTCAGATGGTGAATTTCTGACATTGTTGGGACCGTCGGGGTGTGGGAAGAGTACGTTGCTGCGGGTACTAGCGGGGCTTGCGGTTCAGGACAGCGGGTCCGTGGTAATTGGTGGACGTGTGGTTGACGGGCTGCCACCGAAGCGGCGAGATGTCGCGATGGTGTTCCAATCTTATGCGCTCTACCCGCATATGTCGGTGGCGGACAACATGATGCTGCCGTTGAGGATGCGCTGCCTCTCAGGATGGCAGAGGCTACCTGTGCTGGGCAGGGTGCTGCCAGGAACCAAGCAGATAGATGCGGAAATGGCGGCCGAAGTCGCGAAGACGGCGAAGGCGCTCGGTATCGACCATCTGCTGGAGCGCAAGCCGGGGCAACTTTCGGGGGGCCAGCGACAGCGCGTGGCGGTGGGTCGTGCAATGGTGCGCCAACCGGCGGTATTTTTGATGGACGAGCCGCTTAGCAATCTCGACGCAAAGCTGAGGGTCCAAATGCGGGCTGAAATTAAGGAACTGCATAGACGACTTGGGCTGACCTTCATCTATGTCACTCACGATCAGGCTGAGGCCATGACGCTGTCGGATCGCGTGGCGGTGATGCTAGAGGGTGAGTTGCTTCAGGTGGCGCCGCCCCAAGAGATTTATTCCAATCCAGCGGAGCGGCGGGTGGCTGAGTTCATCGGTTCGCCAAAGATCAACATGCTGGAGGGTCAAGTGCGTGAGGGCGGGCTAGTCGAGGTAGCAGGCTCTACGCTGGCCGTCGAGGTCGAACGCGAGGCGGGTGCCGCCCTTACGCTGGGCATCCGGCCTGAGGCCTTTCATATTGCCGAGCAGGCGGGACCGGGGGCGTTGACCGGTTCGGTCAGGCTGGTCGAGCACGTGGGGTCAGACCTATACGTCCATCTTGACATGCCCGGTGTGGCCGAGCCGGTCATTGCAAGACTGCTAGCCGAGCGGGCACCGCACATCGCGACCGGCCAGACACTCAATCTTCGCGTGTGGTCCGATCGTGTCCTGCTGTTTGACCGTGAGGGCGCCCGCATCCAGCAGCCCGCTTCCGTTTTCGCGCATTCCGCCGTTGCCGGCACAACCAGCGTAAGACCAATTCGCGAGTATGCGCGATGAACTCCACCGCGATCGAACCGTTGCCACCCGGCTCGGACCGGATCGTAGTCTGCGGCGAACGAAAGGCAGGAAAGTCGGTGGGTTCATCACGCAAGAGAGTTTCCGGCTCTCGAACTCGTCACCTATTTAAGGCGCGACGCGCGCAAAGTCTGGCGGAAGCACTTGCTGCGTGGTTGCTCGCCGGTCCGGCCCTGCTGCTGTTGGTCGTACTGTTCTTCCTACCGGTGCTCGCAGTGATCGTCATCGCGCTGACCGACTGGCAGTTCGGTGCTCTCACACTCAAGTTCGTTGGAGTGGCCAACTTCCGTCAAGTCTTTGCCGACGAGGGGTTTCGCGCCTCGCTCCTTAATACCGTTCTTTATGTGTTGATGGTGGTGCCGGGTACAGTCATCCTGGGGCTCGTCATCGCTCTGCTGATCGAGAGTGGCGAGAGTCTACGCGCCTTTTATCGTGCGGTGCATTTCCTACCCTTCATGGCAACGCTTGCTGCCATGGCAATCGTATGGGAGGCGCTACTGCACCCTACGATAGGACTGATAAACCAGACGCTTGGCGCTCTCCACTTGCCCACCGCCAACTGGCTGCGCGATGAGAACACGGTGCTGCCGGTGCTAGCTGTCATCGGCATTTGGCAGAACCTTGGTTTCGCCATGGTCCTATTCCTGGCGGGGCTGAAGGCGATTCCGCAGGATCTTTACGACGCCGCTGACATCGACGGCGCCGACCAATGGCTGGATCGGCTGCGCACCGTCACATTGCCGATGCTCGGATCCGTTTCCATGTTCGTCGTCATTGTGCTCGCGCTGCATGCGTTCGAGACTTTCGATACCGTCAAGATCCTGACTCAGGGTGGGCCCGGTCACTCTTCCGAGATGCTGCTTTACACGATCTTCCGCGAGAGTTTCGAGTACCTTCGCACCGGCTACGGTGCGTCTGTCACCATCGTCTTCCTGATTATCGTCGTGGCGCTTACTCTCGTGCAGGTCCGTGTGATGGATAAGAGGGTGCACTACCAATGAGGACGCGCCTGTCTCCACGGGTGGCTATCGCACGCCATGTTGTTCTGTTCATCACAGGGGCCCTTATCATGGTCCCCTGCGTGTGGATGGTTTCGCTCTCGTTGAAGCCTCCGGCCGAGATTTTCCAGGGCTCCTTCTCGCTCCTACCCAAGCACTGGTACGTCGTTGAGAACTACGCTAAGGCGCTCACCGCCGCTCCACTGGCGCAATACATGGTAAACGGTGTCATTGTCTGCACCACCATTCTTGCCCTGCAGATATTGGTCTGCGTGCCGTGCGCCTATGCCCTTGCCAAACTCGAGTTCAAGGGCCGCGATATGCTGTTTGCTTTCGTCGTGATCGGGTTGCTCCTGCCGCATCAGGTGTTGGCGCTACCACTCTTCATCCTTGGCTACAGCATCGGTATTCTAAATACCTACGCCGCGCTGATCTTTCCCTTCATCGTCTCGCCGTTTGGCATTTTCCTGTTCCGCCAACTCTTTAAGTCGATCCCAGATGATATCGTGCACGCCGCCCGCCTCGACGGGCTCTCCGAGTTCGCGATCGTCTGGAAGATCATGGTTCCGATGGCCGTGCCAGCCGTCATCGCTTTCGCAGTCTTCTCTGTGGTCGGCCACTGGAACGATCTGTTCTGGCCCCTTATCGCCGTCCGTGAAGAGAGTCTTATGCCGCCGTCGCTCGGCATCACGGTGTTCGCCGACAAGGAGGCCGGCGACGACTATGGTCCCCTCATGGCCGCCGCGACCATCGTCGTTCTTCCTCTGGTAGTCGCCTTCGTTGCCGCTCAGAAATGGTTTGTCGTTGGAATGACGGAGGGGGCGATCAAGTGAAGGAAGCCATTTGAGATTCAAGAGGGCCTGATGAAGGGGGCCGTCGAAATCGGTCGGAACGTTCGTGGCTTTCAACCGGAATAGGAAGTGAATTACACGGTAACGATCTAACTAGCAGCAGCTCATGATGTACTTTGCGGTTGAACAAACGACGGTACTGATCTGAACTCCGATTTTGCGCGCAGGCGATCGCCGTTCGAACTGTCACTTCGATGATAATCGAATACTGCTGCGCGTTTGGGCAAGGGAGTCGAAGGACGCGAGCATCAGGGCTTCGACTGGGGTGTGAAACCCAGTCAAACGCTGGGCGCTACCCAATAAACTGTGATGTCTGAGAGATAGACGATGCTTCACCTGCCTGGCACTGTGCACCTTAGTAGGCGATTCCTTATCAAGAACACGCTTCTTGCGAGCCTCTCTCTGCAAGATCTCGCCGCGATAGGGGAATACCTATAGCCAGTCGCTCTGAGAGATCGTGTCGTTCTTTAAGAGCTGAGAAGGACGCTTGATCACGTCTATTTCATAGAGTCAGGTCTGGTTTCGCTAAGAATCGTCTCGGCCGGAAATGCATTTGAAACGGCGGTAAGCGGGCATCGGGTGCGGTCGGTGCTGCAGCTCTGCTGGGTGGACATCTTTCCACGCAGCAATCTGTTGTGCTCCGTCCCGGCAGTGCGCTCAAGATCCGCATCGATGATTCGTGTCGGTTGATGAACGAGCGTCCTGAAATCCGAGAACATATTTCTCGGCACGTTCAGGCGCTAACGTTACATTGCGCTCGGGCAGGATTCTGTGGCGTTTGGCATGATAGGGAGGAGCGGCTCGCGAGCTGGTTATGTCTAGCTAGTGATGCTCTTGATGCCAATGTGCTTCCGGTTACGCACGAGTACCTTTCGTCCATGTTGGGATTGCCTCGGCCTGGGGTTACGGAGACGTTGGTGCGATTTGCAGAACAGCGGTTAATTCGCAAAATGCGCGGCCTCTTGCAAATTGATCGTAAGCGGCGTGTCTCCCGCACCTTGTTGCTGTTGAGCAGACCGGCAATATGCGTTCCGTCTTGAAGAGGACGGTTTGCATATATGATCGGGCGTGTTGTCGACGCATCGGAACTACGGGTTCGGCGGCGCTGGAGCGGCGAGGTCAAGGGACGGATCGTCGCGGAATCCTTTGTTCCCGGCGCGATCGTCTCGGACGTCGCGCGGCGCCACAGTCTATCGCCGCAGCATTTGTCGACCTGGCGTAAGGCCGTGCGCGACGGGTTGTTGACGTTGTCGGAACACACGGAGCCGGTGGCGACGAGGCCGGCTGGAGCGGTCGCGATCCAGGAAGCGAGTTCATCAAGCGGCGAGGCTTTTAGCTTGCTCGGCGCTCCACGCCCAGGGCATGAGTTCGTCCAGACGCGAGGCCGGCCAGAGGTTGACGAGTCTGGTAAGGACGTCGGTCAGATAGGCCTGCGGCTCCACGCCGCAGAGCTTGCAGGTCTCAATCAGCGAAGCGATGCAGGCCCAGTTCTCCGCGCCCTCATCATGCCCCGCGAACAGTGCGTTCTTGCGGTTGAGGATAAGAGGACGGATGCTTCGCTCGACAATATTTGTGTCGAGCTCGATGCGGCCGTCGTCAAGGAAGCGCATCAGGCCAACCCAGTGGTTCAAGGCGTAACGGATGTGCTCGGCGATTGTCGCTTTGCCCGAGACGCGGGTGAGTTGCTGCTCGAACCAGGCCTTGAGCGCCAGCACCAGCGGCTTGCTGCGCTCCTGGCGGATGGCACGACGCTCATCGGCGCTGCGGCCCCTGATCGTCTTCTCGATCGCATAGAGAGCGGCAATACGCTCGAGCGCTTCGCTCGCGATCGGAGCAGGACCGTCCTGGACAACGTCGAAGAAGCGCCGCCGCAGATGAGCCCAGCAGAAGTCGAGCGTGATCGCCGCGTCAGGCGCGNGCGCTCGCGATCGGAGCAGGACCGTCCTGGACAACGTCGAAGAAGCGCCGCCGCAGATGAGCCCAGCAGAAGGCGAGCGTGATCGCCGCGTCAGGCGCGGTGTCGGCAATGGTCTTGTAGACGGTGTAGCCGTCGCATTGCACGATGCCGCGATAACCGTCGAGCAGCTTGAGCGCGTGGAC
>NZ_LBKA01000011.1:0-460 GCF_028128955.1 Bradyrhizobium sp. CCBAU 11386 | reverse complement strand
GGCGCCGCGACCAGGCGCATAAGTGTAGGCCACTGCCGGCGGATCGGCCCCGCCCCACGGCCGATCGTCGCGCGCGATCGCCCAGAAGAAGCCTTTCTTGGTGCGGCCGCGGCCGGGATCGAGCACAGGCGCTGTGGTCTCGTCCACCGCGATCTTGTTCGCGGTCAAAATGATCTCGCGCAGCCTGAGCCAGAGCGGACGAAGCTCTGCGCCTGCATAGCCCACCCAGAACGCCAAAACCGAGCGCTTGATGTCGATACCCTGCGCCAGCAGCATCTGAGCCTGCCGATACAGCGGCAGGTGCCAGGCATATTTGGCGACCAGAACATGGGCGACCATCGCCTCGGTCGGCAAGCCGCCCTTGATCAGCCGCTCTGGTGCCGGCGCCTGAACCACGCCATCCGTGCAGGCCCGACAGGCATATTTGGGACGATGGGTGACGATCACGCGGAACTGTGCC
>NZ_LBKA01000010.1:426-24763 GCF_028128955.1 Bradyrhizobium sp. CCBAU 11386 | reverse complement strand
CGAGGCGCCGGGCCGCCGAGGCCGGCACGTGGCGCACCGGCAGGCCCCATCGGCGGACGAGCCGCGAAGGCCGGAGGACCCCCGGCTGCCAGCGGAGGCGGCCCGCCGGCCGCAATCGGCGGAGGCCCGGCCATAGGGGGCGGCGGGGGGAATTGCGCGGACGCGGCATTTGGCGCCAGCGTGATCGTTGCGATGGTCGCACTGACGGACAGTATCAGAACCATTTTACGAGGCATTGTGCTTTTCCTTTAGATCTGCGTTTCGAGAACCGGCACCGACTTGGGCGCGGACATCTGCTCCGGCGAAGTGTCGTACAGAGGCGCCGGGTGTTCGTGGGTCGGTGATTGGTCGCCTTGATCGGGATGAATGCGGAACCAGGCCACGTACAGCGCCGGCAGGAACAGCAGCGTCAGCAGCGTGCCGACGATGATGCCGCCCATCATCGCGTAGGCCATCGGCCCCCAGAAGATCTCGCGCGCGATCGGAATCAGCGCGAGGCTTGCCGCGGCCGCCGTCAACAGAATTGGCCGCATGCGATGCTCGGTCGCTTCCACCACCGCGTCCCAGGCCGGTCGTCCCTCCTTCCTGAGATCCTCGATCTGCACGATCAGGATCACCGAGTTTCGGACAAGGATGCCGATCAGGGCGAGCACGCCGAGGATGGCGACGAAGCCGAGCGGAGCACCGCTCGGCAGCAGCGCCATGACGACACCGATTACAGCCAGCGGCGCGACCGCGAACACCAGAAACAGGCGATGGAAGCTCTGCAACTGGATCATCAGCACCGTGGCCATGACGAAGAG
This sequence comes from Bradyrhizobium sp. CCBAU 11386, assembly GCF_028128955.1. Taxonomy (NCBI): domain Bacteria; kingdom Pseudomonadati; phylum Pseudomonadota; class Alphaproteobacteria; order Hyphomicrobiales; family Nitrobacteraceae; genus Bradyrhizobium; species Bradyrhizobium sp. CCBAU 11386. Next base: position 23,960 of record NZ_LBKA01000010.1, on the reverse strand, counting down.
CATGAGCGGAACGACGGCGACGATCGGCGCCTGGCTCTTGGCGCTCTCCTCGACGGACCCGCCGATCTTCACCGAATAGCCGGCCGGCAGCGCCTTGGTGAATTCCGCGACTTTCGGCGCGAGCTGGTCCACGATCGTCTTGGGCTGCACGTTACCGACGATGCCGGCCTTCAACGTGATGGTGGGGATTCGCGCGCGCCGCCAGATCGTCGGCTGCTCGAGCTCGTAACGCAGATTGGCCACGGCACCGAGCGGCACGGATTGGCCGCCGAGCCCGGTCAATTGCAGGTCGCGCAGGGTGTCTATGGAGGCACGTTCCGGCGCGGTCGCACGTCCCGTGACATTGACGAGATAGATGCTGTCGCGCACCTGGGTAATCGGCGTGCCCTCGAGCACGGAGTTCAAGGTGGTGGCAATGTCCTCCGAGGTGACGCCGAGCTGGCGCGCCTTGTCCTGGAGAACGTCCACCTTGACGACGCGGGCCGGCTCCATCCAGTCGAACACGACATTGCCGAGATCGGGGCTGCTCCGCACGATACCGGCAAGCTTCTGCGAGAGGTCTCGCACCTTCGCGATGTCGGGCCCGCTCAGGCGATACTGCACGGGGCGCCCCACCGGGGGACCGACCTCGAGCAGCTTGACGTAGGTGTCAGTTCCGGGGAACGTCTTCTTCAGGTAGTCCTCGAACTGCGCCTTGACCTGGTCGCGGGCCTTGATGCCGCCCCTGGTCACGACCACCATCTGGCCGAACCAGGTGTTGGCGGTTTGCACGTCGAAGGACAGGACGAAGCGCGGCGAGCCGGTGCCGACATAGGACGACCAGTGGTCGACCGAATTGTTGCCCTGGAGCTGTTCGCGCTCGAAGCGCGCCATCTGCGCGTTGGTATCGGCAATGGATGCGTTCTGCGGCAAATTCCAGTCGACCACGAGCTCGGCGCGATCCGAGGACGGGAAGAATTGCTGTTGCACGAAATTCATGCCGAACAGCGCCAGCAGAAAGGCTGCAACCGTAACGCCAATCGTCGTCCAGCGGCGGTGCATGCAGAAGAGCAGGAGACGCGCGAACAACTGCGCCACGCGCCCCTTCTGCTCATGATGGCCCTTCATCCTGGCGGGCAGGATGGTGACGCCGAGCAACGGCGTGAACAGCACCGCCACGATCCACGAGACGATCAGCGAGACGGCGATGACCACGAACAGCGTGAAGGTGAACTCGCCCGCATTGCTGCTATTGAGCCCAATCGGAATGAAGCCGGCCACGGTCACCAGCGTTCCGGTCAGCATGGGAAAGGCGGTCGAGGTGTAGACGTGCGTTGCCGCCTTTTCCAGGGGATCGCCGACCTCGAGCCGCGCGACCATCATCTCGACGGCAATCATAGCATCATCGACCAGCAGGCCGAGCGCGATGATCAGGGCGCCAAGCGAGATTCGCTGCAGCGAAATGCCGGCATAGGCCATCACGACGAAGGTGATGGCGAGAACCAGCGGAATCGCGATCGCCACGACGAGGCCGGCGCGCATGCCCAGGCTGAGAAAGCTGATGCCGAGAACGATGATCACGGCCTCGAACAGCGCCTCGGTGAAGCCGGACACGGCATGCTCGACAACGACGGGCTGATCGGCGACGAGGTGAACGCCGACGCCGACCGGCAAGTCGGCCGTAATTCTCGACATCTCCTCCTTCAGCGCCTCGCCGAAGTGCAGCAGATTCGCACCGGACTTCATGCCGATGGCAAGGGCGATCGCCGGCTCCCCGTTATACCTGAACAGGGTCTTGGCCGGATCGGCATAACCGCGCTTGACGGTTGCGACGTCGGTCAGGGGAAAGAAGCGATCGTTGATGCGCAGATTGACCGCCTTCAGACTTGCCTCTGACGTGAACTGGCCGTTCACGCGTACGCTGATCCGCTCAGGCCCCTCCTGGAATACGCCGGATGGGGCAACCGCATTCTGCCCCTGCAAGGAACTCATGATCGCGTGAACGTCGAGGCCAAGGGCTGCGATCTTGCGGGTGGAGAATTCGAGATAGATCACCTCGTCCTGCGCGCCCAGGATGTCCACCTTGCCGACATCGGGCACGGTCAGGACCTTGGCACGGATGTCCTCCACATGATCGCGCAGCTGACGTTGGCTCAGGCCGTCGCTGGTGAAGGCATAGATGTTGCCGAACACGTCGCCGAAGCGATCGTTGAAGCCGGGCCCGATCACCCCTTGCGGGAAGTCGCCCTTGATATCAGCGATCATGTTGCGAACGCGAATCCAGGTCGGCTTCACGTCGGCGGCCTTGGTGCTGTCGCGCAGATAGACGAAGACGGTGGTCTGGCCCGCAACCGTCACGCTCTTGGTGTAATCGAGCGATTCCAGCTCCTCGAGCTTCTTCTCGATCCGGTCGGTGATCTGGCGCGTCATCTCCTCGGGTGACGCACCCGGCCACTGCGCCTGGACGACCATGGTCTTGATGGTGAAGTCGGGGTCTTCCTGCCGTCCCAGCTGGAGATAGGCAAAAAGACCCGCCGCCATGAAGGCGATCATGAAATACCAGACGAGCGAGCGATGACCGAGCGCCCAGTCGGAGAGATTGAACGACTTCATGGCTGCTGATCCTGTTCGATACGGACTTGCTGTCCTTGCTTGAGACTGTGGACCCCGGCGGTGACGACGCGCGCGCCAGGAGCAAGTCCGCCGGTGACGCGCGCTCCCGTTTGGCCAGCCACCACATCGATTCTTTGCAGCGACACCGTGTTGGCGGGCTGATTGACGATCCAGACGAAATTGGCGCCATCCTTCGTGAGCAGCGCCGACGCAGGCAGACGCAGAGCCGGGGCTTGCTGCCTGCCGAGCTTTGCCGTGACGGTCGCGCCGAGCCGGAAGCTGTCAGGCGGATTGCTGAGTGCAATGCGGACCCGCCGCAGGCGCGTTACCGGATCGGCTTGCGGCGCAATCTCGCGAACGCTGCCTTCCACTTGAACCGCCGGCAGGAGCTGCAGGCTGACCGTGAACGCCAGACCGACCTCCAGCGGCAACGGAAAGTCCGGTCCGATATCGACGACCGCTTCGCGGATATCGGGCCTTGCGATCGTCACTACGCTTTGGCCGGGGGACACCACCTGGCCGACGTCCGCACCGACTGCGGTGACCACACCGGCGAAGTCGGCCTTGATCTGCGAATAGCCGAGCTGCTCGATCGCCTTGGTCAGATTTGCCTGTTCGCGCGCAACCGTCGCTTCCGCGCCGGCGCGCGCCTGCTCGGCGTTATCCAGCGTCTGCTTTGTGGTTGCATCGGTGGCAATGAGCGTTCGCTGCCGTTCCTCGGTCGCTCGCGCGGTCGCGAACTGCGCCTCGGCCTTGGCAAGCTGGCCTTTGGCCGCACGAACGGCGAGCTCGAGGGCGGTCGAATCAATTGTGCCGACCGCCTGTCCTTCATTCACGAGATCACCGACGTAGACGGGACGCGTGATCAGACGTCCCAGCACGCGGAAGCCGAGATTGGTTTTGTAGCGCGGCTCGATAACGCCCACCGCAACGGCATCGTCGCCGTGGTCCGCTGCGAGAAGCAGCGACTGGACGGGCCGCACGGCCTCGGGCGCCTTCGTCTCCTGCTGGCATCCGGCAAGCGCGAGCGCGCATGCAAGCGGCCCCGCCACGATCATTGCGCGACCCGTCACGAGGGTTCTCCTTCATACGTCACGAGTTGGCCCACGCTCAAAAGCTTGCCGCCATCGACGACGACGCGCTCGCCCGGATCCAGACCTGCCTTGATCAATACTTCCCCGGCCTCGTAGCCACCGACTGTCACCGGCTTCAGCGAGGCGGTCCGCGTCACCGGATCGACGGTCCAGACCGCAGGGCTGGTGCCCACCGCCATCAATGCACGCCAGGGCAATGCGATCTGCCGCTCGGCCGTCACTCTCACGGTCCCCGCGACGGCGCTTCCAAGCGTCATTGCGGCAGGCGGGTCCTTGATCGCCACCTTGACCCGAATGGTCGAGCTCCTGGCGTCGACGGCCGGCGAAACCTCCCGAACCTCGCCGCTTGCGGTCACGGTCGCATCGGAGACCAGCGTCAACGAAACGCTGCTTCGGTCGGCAGTTCCGAGGAAAATGGACTCGTAGACGTCAAAGACGACGTCCCGCTCCCCGTCCTGCGCCAGCGAAAATACCGGTTGGGCAGCCTGTACGACCTGACCCGATTCCAGACTGCGTGCGGTGACGACACCGTCGGCTTCGGCTCGCAGCGCGGTATAGCCGAGAACGTCCTTCGCAGTTCCGAGCTGCGCTCTTGCCGCTTCAAGCACACCTTCCGCGGTTCGCAACCCTTCCTGCGCCTGGTCGTAGGCCGTGCGCGTGGTGAAGCCGCTTGCGATCAGCGCCGTCTGCCGATCGAAAGTCGCCCTTGCCACGCGCAGCTGGGATTCTGCGGCGAGAACGGCGGCGGTGGCGGCGTCGACGTCGGCCTCCTGCTCGGCCGGGTCGAGAATGGCCAGCACTTCGCCGGCCTTCACGTGAGTCCCGACATCGACATAGCGCGCGAGGACGCGCCCGCTGACGCGGAACGAGAGATCCGCCCGAAAGCGGGCCTGCACCTCACCGGTCAGGGTGATGGAAGCTTGCCGGTCCTTCGGCTGGACGACCTCCGTGCGCACGAACGCGGCGCGCGTGGGAGGAATGGTGGCGTGATCGTCGCAGCCGCCGAGCGCGGCAGCAATAAGCGCGAGGGCCAGGCCGCCCAGAGGCTTCAGCGCGCGCCTGGTTTCGGCGGGGTTCAGACGAAGCAATTTCATAGCGCGACCATGCGGTGAGAGGGTGTCAACAGTTGACCTAAGGCATCCGACGGTCTGCACGGCGAGACCAGTTCGTCCCCGTGCATATGCGACGGTTGCGGATCCGGCTGTGCTGCAACGGGATGACGCACTTCGCATGAGGGCCCGACCGATACGCGAAGAGGCGCGAGGTCGGCTGCCTTGACCTTCAGTGGCCGCATCCGCCTCATGCGGCGCGTCGCTATCCCCCAATTCGCCTGCCGCTCACGCTCCGTGAGTGGAAAGGACAGGACAACGGACGTGAACTCGCTGCCGAAGCCCTGCTCGACCCGGCCACCCAGGCTCCTGGCAACATCATTATCGGCCCGAAGTCTCCGCGCCGAATCCGACCGCGCGGAGCGCGAGCCGTTGTCCAGCACGACGCAATTCACCAGCCCGCCCCTCCGGGTCAACCTGACCTCGATCTCACCGGTGCGCGCATCGAAACAGGCATGTTTGGCCGCAGTTGCGATCAGGTCATGGACGATCAGACCAAGCCGCCAGCACCGCTGCGACTGAAGGGGCAGACATTCAGAGGCGAATGTCAGTTGGATATCCATTCCGTCAAGCTGGGACTGGCGCATGGCGCAGCCTAGTTTTTCGATGTAAGCTGCAGCGTCGATGAGGGCCTCACCTTGGGGCATGGCGAGCATCCGATGCACCTCGGCATGTCCGTGCAGCAAACCGATCACATTGCTTAAGGCGGCCTTTGCTTCAGCGCCCTCGGCCCGAATGATTGCGGCTGAGACCAGGTCGATCACTGAGTCTACGCCGCTGGCGACTCTGTGATGCAATTCCCGCAACAAGGAGTCATCTTGCGGAAGCTGCGGGTCTGGGCTCAACACACTCACTGCGTTCTCCTGAGATGGATTGGACGATGGGGCGCGCTCTCTCTTGCGCATCCCGACCTTCGGGACGGCCGCCACAGCCCCGCGCATTAAAGATACTATACCGTATATTTTGTTTTCTTGCCTTTTGCAAGTGGACGTGTCAAGTCGATCTGCGCGCGCACAGTGCCGTGATTGGGAGATCGACGGATGACCAAGAAGAGCACCCCGAAACGGGGCAGACCACCCAAAGACCTTGCCGGTGACGTCCAGGCCAGGATCCTCGATGCCGCCCAGCAGCTTTTTCTCGAGAAGGGCTATCGTAGTGCCAGCATTGACGACATCTCCGAGCTGGCGCCGGCGAGCAAGCCGACCATCTACGCGCACTTCCCCGGCAAGGAGGCACTGTTCGCGGCGGTGGTGGCCCGCACCATCAGCGGGCTGACCGATTTCGAAGGCTTCGAGCCCGAGGGCCGCAGCCTTCAGGACAAGCTCTCGAGTCTGGGAACCACCGTGGTGGAGAAGGTCATCGAAGAATCGTTGGGCATGGTCCGCGCCACGATTGCCGAAGCGCAACGCTTCCCCGAGTTGAGCCGCAACGTCCACGATGCCGCGCGCGGTCGCTCCGTCAACGCCGTTTCCCAGCTCTTGAATGAAACGACGCAGAAGCTCGCGCGCTCGCCAAAAGGCCCTTTCAGCGGCAAGCGAAGCCTTGCCACCGCTCAGATCTTCCTGGATCTGATCCTGCTGCCGATGCTGTTTCGTTCCTTGGTGGGGGAAACTCCGAAGGAGCTGAGACGGGAGCTGCCGTCCTTCATGCGCGAACGTGTCGGCTTTTTCCTTGCGGCCTGCGAGGCGGACTGGACGCCGTGAGCCGGCAATCGCCGCGCTTTAGGTTCGACAGACGGACTTGTAACGCAAATCGGCCCCGATGCTGGTCACTTGAAACGACGTCGCCTTAACAGACGCTGCATTGCTGAGCGCTCCGGCGCAAAAACTCATCATCTCGTTGAAGGCCGGCCGAACAGCGGTCGCCTTGATACGGGACGGATTGAGGTATGCGTCCATCGCATCGAGCAGGCAGCAAGCCAGCGCCATCGGGCTTCCTGCTCGAAACTCGCCACTGGCCTGTCCGTCCGCGATGGCGGAGCGCACGACACCGCGAAGGCGATCCGCATGGGACAGGCTGGCCGGCCAGTTTGCTTGTCCTGCGGCGACCACCAGTTCGTGCAATCGGACATCGTTTGTCAGCCGGTGTTCATGCATCCGGGAGATCGCACCAAATGCTGCATTCAGGCGCTCCAGGCTCGAGCGGCCGCTTCGCGCTGCACTTGCGGCCGCCGCCGACACCTCCTCAAGCAGCTCCGTCACGACGGCCTCCTCGAGCGCTCGGCGGGAGGGATAGAACCGGTAGAGATTTGCGGGGGACATTGCTGCGCCGCGAGCGACGTCGGCAACCGTGGTCTTTCGGTACCCGATCTCCCGGTACAAGCGGATTGCAGCCTGCACAATCCGTTCACGCGTGCACGACAATCCAGCCTGGCGGGTCGTCTGCGCCTTCAGCATGCTCGGCCTCAGCGCAACGGAATCGCGTGCATTTCACGCCGACAGGCCTCGCCGAATTCACGCAGCGGATCCATCTCCTCCAGGAAGCCCGGCAGGTCGACGAACGACGTGTTCGGCGCAAGGTAGGTTTCGATGATCAGTCGGCCTGCCCGCTCCGCGGCGTGGACCACCTCATCATCGGACAGAATCCGCATGCGCCCGATAAGCGCATACAAATTCACCAACGCCGGGATCTCGGATTTGTCGCTGGTGAGCGCGTCCGCATAAAGCCGGGACGCCTCCTCAATGAAGCTTCGATACAGCTTTTCACGCTTCGACGTCGCGTGCGCGTGATGGCGCTCGCGGAGTCTGCGGCGCCGTGTCACCCATCCCGTTACGATCGTGGAAATCGCTCCGAACGCCGAGCCCCCGAACGCAGCGAAAGCAGGAACATAGATCGTGTTCATACGATCATTCCTCATCTTTTGCGCCACGATACCGGCGCGACCCTATGGTGCTGACCGAAGCAGGGGCGGCCGCGTGTTCGAAGACGGCTCTGCAAGCATCGCTCAAGCCGGACCTATTTTGCCTAAGACAGGCCTCCACCTTCGTGGCGTCTGGGATGTAGCTGGCGCACAGACGAAACGCGTCAGAAATGCACGCCGCTCTCTGCTCAGCTGTGCCGCGGTCCTCCTGCGCGAACGCAGCGGCGCCCAACGCAGCGAACACCAGCACTGCGAGCACCAACCGGTTCTTGAACATATCGGATTCTTTCTCAAGTTGAGCCATCTGCTTTCCGAGCGGGGATCATGGCCTCACTCTGAAGTCCCCGCCGTCCGACCGATGCGAATACGGGCTTGTGAGTCTCTGCTCTTGACACATCCCCCGATCCGCGCTGTATACGAACTATACGGTATAGTTTATTTCGGAGGTCAAAGATGTCAAGCCTGTTGTTAGCGCTCGCGCGGGAAAATCCCTGGCCCGGGATTGCGGTTGCGTCGCTCAACCTGATCGTGGCCGTGTCACTCGTGGGCGTGAGTCTGCTGCTGGGTCTCACCATTTCGGTGCTCGCCTGGGTGCATGCACTCGCCGAGCGCGAGCCCGCACTGGTGCGGCATGCGGCCAACCGACGGGGTCTCGCATGACCTCGGACCTGCTGCTTGCCCGCGATTGCATCATCTGCGGGGTCACGGTGTGGCTCGCGCCGGTCGAATGCATGTTCGACATGATCGAATCCGAACTCATCCGCAGAGGCGTCGCGCTTGAAGGGGCCACGCGCCCTGCCCTGCCAGCCGCCTGAGTGGACTTCCGACATGCTCAACTTCATCGAAGTGTTCGATGTCATGCAGGTGGAGCCGACCACCGGCGCTTCAGTGTGGACCGGACTCACGGGCACGCGGACGGCCCTCAAGCGCGACGGGCATCTGATCGACCCGAAGGCGATGGCCTATTGCCCGGCCGACTGGATCGACGAGCGCGGCTATCTCGATGCCGAACGCGCGCGCCAGCATCCCCGCCCCTGGGGTATCTGAGCATGAGACGGACTCGTCCGATGACCAAGAGCCAAGTGCCATGAGCAGGAAGTCTGTGCTGTCGAGACACGCGAGCAGCATTGTCGAATCCGAGCTTCCCCTGCGAGCCTATTTTCTGTCGGTCGGGGGCGCGTTGCTCTTGCTGCTCCTGGCAGCCGATTGGGTACTGCCCGCACCGTTGCCGAGCCGATTGGACTCGCATTCTACGCTGCCACAGATCAGGATCCACTCGGAGCTGAAAGGACCTGAAGCGGTTGTCATCGACACAGGCGGGTTCGGACTCCCCCCGATCCTCGCTGAGCACGATACCACCGAGCACGATGTCGTCGACGCTCCATCGCAACAGCCTCAAACTGAAGTCGTCGACGCCGCCGTCGGTCTCAGCGACAGTAGGCGGGCGCCGACTGATCTGCGCATTCGCGGAAGCCTGGCGCAGTTGCAGCCCGCCGTTCACGATCAGGCAAGGCGAGCCAGCAGGCCACACGAGATCACCGCCCGACCGCGCAAGCTCGCTCAAGCGCGGTCTGCAAAGCGGCGGCGATCTGCTCAACATCCGGGCTTCGAGATCAGCTTCGGCAGCTGCGCTTCGTTGAAGCGTGAGCGCGGTTCTTGCCGGTACGCCTTGATGCCCGACTAACCCATCAATCATGTTTTCGAATGAACACCACAGGATGAACCGATGCCGAAGAAGCAGCTGTTTGCACTCATCGTTTGTTCCGCCGCACTCGCTGTCACGGGAGCGATGGCCGGCGTCGGACAGGCCTCTGCCGATGCTGAACAGCAAAATACGACCGCGCAGAGCAATGTCGACGACGCAGCGATGCGCCGCGTGCTCGAACAATTCCGCGCCACACGGGTACCACTCGATCAGGCCATGATGATTGCGGAGCGCCTGCATGACGGCTCAAAGACTGCGGACATCAGCTTCGAGATATCGGGCCCGGCGGTCTATCGCGTACGCACGGTCAGGAATGAGCGGGTCTTCGAGAATGTCATCGATGCGAACACCGGAAGATTGTCGCAAGCGGAAGTTACGTCATCCCTCAAGGAGCTCGATCGAGAAGATCTCGCCAACATCATCGCCCTGAAGTGGATCAAGCAGGAGTTGTCGGATGCGGTGCGGGTCGCGGAAAAGGCCGCGGCCGGAAACGCGCTAGCCGGTGGGCTGATGAAGCAGGACGGAAAACTCAACTTCGTGGTCGTCGTCGCCACCGGCGACAGCTTGAAGGAAGTGATGCTCGAGCCGCCCAAGGTCGGACGACAGGGGGCGACTCAGCACTAACCGACAACGCAATTGATCCGCCAGCCGGTGCACGATCTTGTGAGTTGCTTGATCCGACATTTGGGCGCAACTAACTAAACTATACGGTATAGTTCCTTTAATAGAGAGACACGATGCGCGCCTGCCGGAACGCGGTCCAGCGATTCAAATTCAGACCAATGCGGCAGATCGCGTGCTTCAACTTGGTCCTGGTCCTGGGGCTCGCCTGCGCAAGCCTGATCCCAGGTACGACCCGAGGCCGCGCCCTACCCGCCAATCCCGTTCATCACGCGCGGGGCGGCGAATCTGCTTGTCCCTCGATCAGTCCACACCCTGCACATAGCGCTGGCGTCCCGCCCGCCAGGACTAACGGCAAACACCCACGGGACTTGGTATCCCGGGCAGCAGCGCCTCGCGGAAGGCCATTCGATGAACTGGAGCTGTAATCCAGCGCGTCACCTCAACGACCTTTTGTCGTCCCTCGCACAACGTCAATCGTCTCACATTCGAAAGCAAGCCAAGCCATGAACTTCCAGCCCCGAGCCCACCTGCCGACCACCCAAAGGCGGCTGCCATTCGACTGCATTGCCCTGCTGCTGCAGGGCGGCGGCGCTCTGGGGGCCTATCAGGCGGGTGTCTATGAGGCGCTCGCCGAAGCCGGCATCCATCCTGATTGGGTTGCCGGCATTTCGATCGGCGCAATCAACGCCGCGATCATTGCGGGCAACCCGCCGGAGTCCCGTGTTGACCGGCTTCGTGATTTCTGGACGCAAGTGACCTCCACTGCACCCTGGGATTGGTCTGGAAATCCACTTCTCGGTAGGCGCAACGACAATGCGCGCAACGTCCTCAACCAGTTGAGCGCCGGCTTTGCCGCGGCATGCGGCGCAAACGGATTTTTCTCGGCGCGCCCCCTCATGCCCTGGTTACATTCCGGTGGAACGACCGAGGCGACCAGCTTTCTACGACACCAGTGCGTTGAAGAGCACGCTCGAGCGCCTGGTCGACTTCGATCGCCTGAACGCGGGAATGACGCGCTTCAGTGCAGGTGCGGTCAACGTAAGAACGGGCAATTTCGTCTATTTCGACAACAGCACCCATACGATTCTGCCGGAGCACATCATGGCGAGCGGCGCGCTGCCGCCGGGCTTTCCCGCGGTGGAGATTGAGGGCGAGCACTACTGGGACGGCGGCCTGGTGTCCAATACGCCGCTGCAATGGGTGATCGACTGGAGTGCGCCGCAGGACATGCTGGCGTTTCAGGTCGACCTCTGGAGCGCGAAGGGCCAGCTTCCGAGCAATCTGCCCGAGGTCGTCACGCGTCAAAAGGAAATACAATATTCGAGCCGCACGCGCGCAAGCACCGACCAATTCAAGCGCGTGCAGCGCCTCCGCCGCGCGCTCACCGCCCTGTTGGGCCGGCTTCCGGAAGATCTACAGGAACATGAGGACGTGAAGCTCCTCAGCACCGCTGTCTCTCACAACGTCTACAACATCGTCCACCTGATCTATCGCGCACGCAATCACGAAGGACACTCCAAGGACTACGAGTTCTCCCGGCTTTCGATGCAGGATCACTGGCGCGCCGGTTACCACGATGCGCTCCGCACGCTGCGACATCCCGAGGTGCTCACGCGCCCCGCCAGCGCGGACGGCGTCTTCACATTCGACCTCGAGAACGATGGTCGCGAATAGGTCCGGCCGTCATCGGCTGCAGGGAGAACCAAATGCGTGAGAGTGAAGTACGAAAGCGGGCCTTTGCAATGCCGCTGACCAGTCCGGCCTATCCGCCAGGACCGTATCGGTTTGTGGACCGCGAATATTTGATCATCACCTATCGCACAGATCCGGCAAAGCTGCGCGCCGTGGTGCCCGAACCGCTGGAGCTCGATGCACACGAAGCGCTTGTCAAATACGAATTCATCCGCATGCCGGATTCGAATGGCTTTGGCGACTACACCGAAAGCGGCCAGGTCATTCCTGTCTCCTTCCGTGGGCGGAGAGGCGGCTACAACCATTGCATGTTCCTCAACGACGAAGGGCCGATTGCAGGCGGACGCGAGCTCTGGGGTTTTCCGAAAAAGCTGGCCCAGCCGACATTGCGAACCGAGATCGACACGCTGATCGGAACGCTGGACTACGGTCCCTTGCGGGTTGCGACGGGAACGATGGGCTACAAGCACCGCGAAGCCGATCTTGACCAGGTCAAGGCAGCGCTCAGCGAGCCGAACTTCCTGCTCAAGATCATCCCGCATGTCGACGGCAGCCCGCGCATCTGCGAGCTCGTCGAATACCACCTCGAGCAGATTGCGCTGAAGGGCGCCTGGACCGGGCCCGCGGCTCTCTCCCTGACGCCGCACGCCTTGGCGCCGGTGGCCGATCTCCCCGTCCTGGAGATCGTCTCGGCGATTCACATCCGTGCAGATCTCACGCTCGGCTTGGGCAGAGTGGCCCATGACTATCTGCAAGGACCAAGCCGACCTGCGTTCCGCGCCTCGGAACGAAGTCTGGTCACCTGACCGCAGTTCACGCAACCGAGCCCCCCTGAGCTTCAACCCAACATACAGAACAAGCGATTGAGATGAGTATTCTGAAAGATAAAACGGCGGTCGTGACCGGCTCGACCAGCGGCATCGGCCTTGCTTGCGCGCGCGCTTTTGCAGGCGCCGGTGCCAACATCGTGCTCAATGGCATGGGGGCTCCGGCCGATGTCGAGAAGGAGCGCTCCGCAATCGAGGACGAGTTCGCGGTCAAGGCGATCTATTCGCCCGCGGACATGGCGAGGCCGAACGAAATAGTCGACCTGATCGCGCTCGGAGAAAAAGCCTTCGGCAGCGTGGACATCCTCGTCAACAACGCCGGCATCCAGCACGTCTCTCCCGTCGAGGAATTTCCGCCCGAGAAGTGGGACGCGATCCTGGCGATCAACCTGTCTGCCGCATTCCATGCCATCCGTGCGGCGGTGCCCGGCATGAAGAAGCGCGGCTGGGGCCGCATCATCACCACGGCCTCGGCCCATTCACTGGTCGCCTCGCCCTTCAAATCGGCCTATGTCGCCGCCAAGCACGGCATCGCCGGCCTCACCAAGACTGTGGCGCTCGAACTCGCGCGGTCGAAGATCACCTGCAACTGCATCAGTCCCGGCTACGTCTGGACGCCGCTGGTCGAGAAGCAAATCCCGAACACGATGGAGGCACGCAAGCTGAGGCGAGATCAGGTCATCAGTGACGTCCTGCTTGCGGCACAGCCAACGAAGGAGTTCGTCACGGCCGAGCAGGTCGCCTCGCTCGCGTTGTTCCTGTGCAGCGACGATGCCGCGCAGATCACCGGTGCAAATCTTGCGATCGATGGCGGCTGGACGGCAGCATAGGACCCGCCGCCCGTCGAGCATCGGAGCCCGCCAAACGCCGGCGCGCCCGCAACACGGAGTGCACGACATGTCTTCTGACAGGATTGACGGTCACCTCGAGGAATCCAGCAACCTGCCGGTCGTCCGCTTCGGCGAGCGCGGTAGCGCTTCGCTCGAAGGTTCGAGAAATGGCACGCCGCTTGATCTTGCCGGAGATGAGGCTCTGGCGGACGCCCTGCGCCGGTGCGAGCATGCGTTCAACGAGGACGTGTTACCGCCCCGTTCGAGGTTGGGGGAGCCGCGCGAATTCTACGCTGCGGCCAACATGAGCGGTCTTCTGATCCGCCTAGATCAAGTCGATCTGCCCGCGAGTACTGAGCGGCAGAGAACGTGACGAGACACGACGACCGGAGCGAACGCTCAATAGTTGCCATGCTCTGATATGTCTTCGACGCACAAAGGCCGTCTCCAACTCGGGAGCTACCTATGAAAGTGAAGCTCTGCGCCCAGTGCCCCTATTCGCCGCGAGACTTGACTTATTACTACGACGCGAACTCCAGCCATCATTTGTGCTTCCGGTGCGACAGCAAAACAGCGCCAACGGAACTCGCCACTCTCGCGCCAGCGAATGGAGCGTTAAAATGTTCAAGAGCCGAGGACATCTTGATCGGTTCAACGCAGCAAAAGTCCGCGGCTTCTGTGGCGGTGCGCTGATGTGGCGGCCATTCTCGGAGCTCATGACGGTACCGACGTCAAAGAGCGTTGCCGCATCTCAACCGCCGGCGATCGAGGCGATCGCCACGTCGGGCGCCATAGCCTACTGGACCTGCACCACACACACGTGGGCGTTGTTGCGATCACTGACCCTGGCGTTTCTGTCGGCCCACGAGTTGATAACCTTGGAAGGAGGTGACCGCTAGTCAGCCGACCGAAACCGTGTGGCGGCCGCGCTCACGCGGCCTGGAAGCGCCGAACCGGCCCCTGAGCGCTCCCGGGATGCGAGTGCCGCGGCCGCCACACCGGCCCCCGCCGCACGTTCTGCACCACCATGCGCTCGTCCGAGTCTGCCGCGACTTAGCGATAGCGCGGCTGATTCCAGCGATGGCCGATCAGGGCGAGAATGATGATGACGCCGTCGAAGAACTGGACGTAGAAGCCGGAGAGCCCGGCGCCGACCACGCCGGTTTGGATGAAGGACACGATCAGGGCGCCGATCGCGCCGCCGACAACTGTGCCCACTCCGCCCCAGGTGGGCGTGCCGCCAACAAATACCGAGGCGAGCACAGGCAAAAAATAGCCCTCTCCGGCGGTCGGCCACCAGGTGAAATTTATCAGGGTCGAGAAAATTCCCGCAAACGCTGCCCCTATTCCGACGAAGACGAACGTCTTGATCCTGACCCAATCGACGTCGATCCCCATTTGACGCGCGCTGTCCGGATTGTCGCCGACGATCTTCACGTGGACGCCGAAACGATGCCGGTTAAAGAGCAGCGCGGCAAAGATGACAAAGGCGAGCCCCCAGAGTGCCTGCGTCGGCACGCCAAGGACGTTACTGGAGAAGATCCTCTTGAGCGAGCTCTCGCTGAGCGACGTCAGCGCGATCGGCATGCCCTCGTTCGCAATCTGGATCACGCCTCGCAGCACAAAATTCATGCCGAGCGTAGCGACAAGCGAGGACAGGTTGAAATACACAACGATCGACCCGACGATGAGCCCAAGTATCATGCCAGTCGCGGTTCCGGCCACGACACCGAGATAGGGCGTAAAGCCTGCGTGCACGACGAGCGCGAAGATCCAGGCGGAAAAGCCCATCGTCGCGGGAAAGGAGAGGTCGATTTCTCCCGCCGTAACGACGAACACGAGTGGCACGACCAGGAAGAGCGCGACGGGAAGTGTCGTCAGCACCGAGCGATAGATGTTCCACTGCGAGAAGACCTGCGGGTTCGCAGCGATGAAAACGGCCATCATCACAACGAAGACAGCAAATGTTCCGAGTGGCGCGCGGTTGGCGTCGATGAAGCGCCGTATTGGATGGTTGATGATGGGGATGTCCCCGCTCGCCTCTCCTTTTTCGGTTTCGATAAGCTCGTTCACTGACTCCTCCCCGCGCCGGCGAGAGCGGGAGCCAATGTGGCAGCCCGCCGAACGACGTCCTCCATGAAGGCGATGAGCGCCTCGGCTGAGGACAACTCAGCGCGGTTTGCCTCAAGCATGAGCCTGCCGCGGTCGAGAACAATGAAGCGGTCGGCAATATCGTAGACATGGTGGACGTTGTGTCCGATGAACAGGACCGAGCGGCCGCTTGCCTTGAGTTGACGCACGAAGCGAAATACCTTGGCTGTCTCGACCAGCGAGAGCGCTGCCGTCGGCTCGTCGAGTATAATCAACTCCGCTTCGTTGTAGATCGCGCGAGCAATGGCAACGCCCTGTCGCTCTCCGCCGGAAAGCTGTCCAACCACCGAATGCGGTGAGAGGAGCCTCGAGGTGAACCCGATCTCCCGCATCAGCCGCTCGGCCTCACGTATCTCTTTGCCGAGTTTTAGCCAGCCGAAACGACCGGCAAGTTCGCGCCCCATGAAGATGTTGCGTACGACGGATTGCTGCACAGCCAGCGCGCGATCCTGGAAGACGGTCTCAATACCGGCTTCACGCGATCGTGCCGAGTTCCACCCGGTCATCGATTGCCCACGAACCAGGATATCACCAGAGGTCGGCTGCACGACGCCAGCGAGAATCTTGACCAAAGTCGACTTCCCTGCGCCATTGTCGCCCACGAGGCCGACGACCTCGCCGCTCCCGAGGCTGACATTCACGGCCCGGAGCGCGCAGATGCTTCCGAAAGATTTGCTGATATTGCGAAGCTCGACAAGCCGTTCCGCCATGGCATTCTCCGGGACAGGTATCCGCCCCGCCCGATCGAGCGGGGGGCTCGCATCCTCTATCGCAAACCTTCGGTGGCGAGCTTGGCAATCTCCCTATAGTTATCGGGAGTTACGAAACCGGCGCCGGTATCCACGCTGATCGGCGTGAAACGATAGACGATTTGCTGGCAAAGCCCCAGGATGGGTAGGTAGCCCTGCATGAAAGGCTGTTGATCGGCGGCCAGTTGCACCCAGCCGCCCTTGAAGCCCTCCACCACCTGCGGGCTTGTATCGACACCGAAATTGAACACCTCGCCCGGCTTCCTGCCAGCGGCCTGCATGAAGACGGGCACGTTGCCGAGCATTTGGCCGCCACCATAGCCGATTGCCTTCACCTCGGGGTACTTGGCAAGTGCAGCGGCTATCACCGGCAGAGCGAGATTCGGATCGGCGGCCCACCCCGCCTGGGAGTTGATCTTGATGACCTTCACGCCTGCCTCTTCCATCGCAGCAACGGTGCCGCGCTCGCGCGCGCCGCGATTCTCGTTTTCGAAGGGACCTTGCATGAAGGCGACGTCGCCGGGCTTCAGACCGGCGCGCTTGACTACTTCGACCCCGAGCGCACGGCCAAGCTGTGCGACCTGGGCACCGACATAGCCGCCGCCGAACTTCGCGACGACCCCAGGCACGGGCACGTTCTGATACATCATCTTGATTCCTGCGCTCGCGGCCTCCTCCGCGAGCGGCATGATGGCGGAGTCTCCGGGATGCCCCATCATGGCGATGCCGTCGGGCTTGACCGCGATCGCCTCGCGGAGCTGCTGAATCATCTTCTCGACATCCCAGCCCGAGAAAATGTAGTCGACCGACGGCCCGAAGTCCCGTTCGGCCTGTTTGGCGCCGTTGTACACGATGGTCGCGAATGAATCGCCTTCTGCGCCACCAACGAAGAAACGGAGATGCACGCCCCTGCACCATTTGTCGCGCACCTCGGCGCGCGCCGGAGTCGCCGGCCCGACCAGCGCGAGCATGTTTGTCGCAGCGATCAGCAGGGCGGCGAATACACTGGCAGATCGACGATTCTGTCCACTGTTCATCCCGTTCATGTAACTCTCCCACTCACTTTGTAGACGCGGGTTCTTATGCTCCTGACTTCAGTCGAGCGTAGCTGGTTTGGGCACGCAACCTCCTTCGGTGGAAGCCAGCGTCTCGAGGTATGTTGAGCTGGAAACGTCTGAGCTTTCATCGACTGCCGGAAGCGCGAACCGAAATACGGCGCCCCGGGGTTGGTCAGCGTCTGTCCATAAACGACCGCCATGGGCGTCGATGATGGATCGGCAGATTGACAGCCCCATCCCGATCCCGCTGGTCTTTGTCGTGTAGAAGGGTTCGAAAATCCGGTTGCGATGTTCGGGTTCAATTCCAGGTCCCGAGTCGCGCACGGCGACGAGGATTCCCTCCGCCTGCCGTTCGATGCTGATCGATAGCTCTCTCGTTCCCTCACCCACCGAACTCATTGCCTCCACCGCGTTCAGGATCAGGTTCAGCATCACCTGCTGCAGTTGAACACGATCGCCACGAACGCAAGCCCTATGCTCCATATGTCGCGTGCGGACCGAGACTCTGTTCCTGTCCAACGCGGCTCGCACCATTACGATCACCTCGTCAATTGCCTCGTCGAGGTCTACAATCTCGTTTTGCGGAGGCGCTTTCTTGATGTGATCACGAATGCGGCCGACGATGTCCCTGGCTCGGTCGGCATCCCTGACAACACAGCCGAGCACTTCCTTGACTTCGCCGAGGTTTGGCCGGCTCATTTCCAACAGGCGCATGCCTGAACGCGCGTTATTGCGCACAGTGGCGATTGGATGAAGAATTTCGTGAGCCAGCGAGGCGGTCAACTCTCCCATAATGCCCAGACGATTCATATGCGCGAGATCTGCCTCCAGCTGGCGTAGTTGTTCGGCTTGCGCTTGCGCACGTCTGCGTTCGGTCACATCGACGTGCGTACTGACTATCTCGTCGACATTCCCTTGCGGCGAGAGCAAAGGGTGGAAGGTCGCTTCGATGTATTTGACCGCCCCATCGTCACAGAAGATTCTAAACTCGACTGAATGCTCTCCACTTTCATGCAGAGCCCTCTGGTTTTCTTCCCACACTCTGTCCCGATCGTCTGGATGGATACGTTGCCAAATCCTGTCCGCATCGGGCAGACCTTGCAGCGGGTCAAAATCCCAAATTCGGTAGCATTCGTCCGACCAGTAAAGATTTCCCTCGGCGTTATAGACCGCGGTGCCGGTATGGCTCAGCCTTTGCGCTTCGGCCAGATAGGCTTCACTACGTAACAGCGCCTCTTCCGCCCGCTTGCGCTCGGTGATATCGCGCGCCAAGCTCAAATAACGGCGTCCGCCTTGCTCAAATTGGCCGCCGCGAATCTCGACAGGAAAGGAGGTGCCGTCCTTGCGCCTATGACGAGTCTCGAAGGTAACCGTTTCCCCACCGAGCATGCGCTCTCTCAGGCGAGCGATCGACGCCTCGTCGAGATCGACGTCGAAATCGCTGGGATGCTTCCCGATCAGTTCTTCCCGACTGTACCCCAGACTCTCGCAGGCCTGGCGATTCACGTCGAGAATGGCAGCATGGTCGTCGAAGAGAAAGAAGGCGTCAGCCGCATAGTCCGCGAAAGTACGGAAGCGCTCCTCGCTCGCGCGGAGCTCATCCTCGGCCCGCTTGCGCGCGGTAATATCGCGGTCCAGGGAAACGGCCAGCAGTTGTCCCTCGTGCCAGAGGGGACGGATGCGGACCTCAACGGGAAACACCGTTCCATCCTTTCGGCGATGACGACCGTCGTACGTTACGGTTTTCCCGTCTCGGAGACGCTCGCGAATGCGTTGCAGAAGCGCCGGAGTCAGATCCGGCCCGTAGTCGAACGCGGTCATCCCGATAAGTTCGTCGCGGCGATAGCCAAGGTTCTCGCACGCCTGCCGATTCACATCGAGAACGGTCGCGTGCTCGTCATAGAGAAAGAACGCGTCGGATGCGTGGTCCACCAAGCTGCGGAAGCGCATCTCGCTCGCGCGCAGCTCATGTTCCGCATGCCTCAGCTCTGTGATGTCTTGCATGACGCCAAACTGGCGCCGTGGCCGCCCCGAGTCGTCCCAGGCCACCTCTCCCTGGCTACGCACCACTCGCCCCGCGCCGTCAGGACGCACCAACCTGTATTCCACGTCATAGCGCGGACCGCCCGGCACCAACGCAGCGGCGGCGGCTTCGGCAACTCTCGCCCGATCGTCCGGATGAATTAGTTCCAGCCATTGCCCCTGCCAGTCCGCCAAGTCGACCGGCCGCACGCCGAAAATCCGGGAGGCCTCGTCCGATAGAGACACGCGATTGGTGGCGAAGTCTCGCTGCCACCATCCAAAACGCGCGATCCGCTCCGCCTTAACCCACATGGCTTGATACTCGCGAAGCTCGTTCGCCGCCCGCTTAAGCTTGGTAATGAGCGCCGTTACGACCAGCGAAGTCGTTAGAAACGCCGCGATCCTCTCGATATCGTCCGCAAGATCAATGCGGAACTCGAACAATGGCGGCGCGAAGAAGTAGTTCAAGCAGGCCGCGGCGACGATCGATAGAACGATTGAGGCGCTGAAGCTGCCTAGCAACGAGACCAGCGAGACGACAATCACATAAGCAAAGCCCGTCCTCGCAACCCCAAGGCCAAGCCGAAAACAGACAAGGGTGATCAACGCCAGGCCAGCTATGCCCAAAAGCAACTGGGCGACCGCCTGCAATCGGCGCCTCTGGCCTGGCGTTGTCTGGAGCAATTTCGGGACGACGCTCACGGTGGCTCCCTCTCGGACGACGCCTTGAACGACCGTAGTCTGTTGTCTCCGCAAGCCCGTGAATGACGAGCATCTTGGACGTCGCCTGCAGTCGGCCCTTCAGTCCAGGAGGCCGCGTGAAAACGACTCATGGGTTTTCCAGGCCGGACGGCAGAGTGAACTGAAATATCGCACCTCGAGGCCGATTGACCTCCGCCCACAAACGGCCCCCATGGGCCACGATAATGGATTGGCAGATCGCCAACCCCATTCCCATTCCGCTGGGCTTTGTGGTGTGGAATGGCTTGAAAACCAGGTCGAGATGTTCCGGATCGATTCCTGGTCCGGAATCGCGCACTGCGACCAGGATGCCGTTGGTCTCGCTCGGCGCGGTGCTAATCAATAGCTCGCGCGGCCCCTCCTCAACCGAGCTCATTGCCTCCACGGCATTCAGGATCAAATTCAGCACGACCTGCTGCAATTGAACCCGATCGCCTCGAACCGAAAGCAGGCCGTCCTCCAGTTTGGTGTGGACCGCCACCCTGTGTCGATCGATCGCATGTCGGACCATGACGATCACCTCATCAATGGCCTCATTGAGGTCAAAGAGTTCATTTCTCGGAGGCGATTTCTTGACGTGATCTCGAATGCGGCCAACGATCTCCTTGGCTCGATCGGCATCCCTTACAACACAGGCAAGCGCCTCCATTGTCTCGCCCAGGTTTGGAGGCTTCAATTCCAGGAAGCGCATGCCAGCACGGGCGTTATTGCGTGCTGTGGCGATCGGATGAAGAATCTCGTGAGCCAGCGAGGCGGTCAACTCTCCCATCACGCCCAGCCGGTTGAGGTGCGCGAGATCTGCTTCCAGCTGCCGCAGCTGCTCCCGCTCGACTTCCGCCCGTTTGCGCTCCGTCACGTCGATTGTGGTCCCAACGACCTCGATAAATTCTCCCGCTGCGGAGTATGACGGGTGACCAATCGATCGGAGATGCTTAATAGCTCCTTCGGGGAGAACGATTCTGTACTCGATCGCATAGTCCCGTTTTCGACGTAACGCTTCCTGTAGTTCCTCGGAGACTCTGTTGCGATCGTCTGGATGGACCCGTCGCTCCCAAACTTCGCGCCGTGGAATGCCCTCCAGCGGATCAAATCCCCAGATCTGGTAGAGTCCTTCCGACCAATACAGCGATCCGTCGGCATCAAAGGCAAACGCCCCGCTATCGCTCAGCCTCTGCGCTTCCGCGAGATAGGCTTCGCTGCGTCGCAGCGCCTCTTCCGCTCTCTTGCGCTCCGTGATGTGCCGCCCTACCCCGCGGTATCCTGCAAAGCGTCCAGCTTCATCAAATATCGGCAGCCCGGAGACCGAGACATAGCGTTTGCCGCCCTCGGGCGTGGGGCGCGCGAGTTCGAAATCGCGGAACGGCAAGTGGGCGTCAAGCATCTCGCGGTGCTTGCGCCACGCCTCCGCGTCCGGCTCGAGATAAGGCACCTCCCAGCGCGTCTTGCCGATCTCGGAGCCGGGAGCCGGCGCGTCGGCCAACGCCTCATCAAATTCCTGGCGGACAAAGCGATGCTGCGCGTCGGATTCCCAGTATACGTCGAAGGAGAATTGAACGAGCGTACGAAAACGCTCCTCGCTTGCTCGCAACTCCTGCTCCTTCCGCTTGCGTTCGGTCAAATCGAGGACGAAAGCGA
Organism: Bradyrhizobium sp. CCBAU 11386; assembly: GCF_028128955.1. Classification (NCBI taxonomy): domain Bacteria; kingdom Pseudomonadati; phylum Pseudomonadota; class Alphaproteobacteria; order Hyphomicrobiales; family Nitrobacteraceae; genus Bradyrhizobium; species Bradyrhizobium sp. CCBAU 11386. The sequence goes on along the minus strand of NZ_LBKA01000010.1, from coordinate 2,271 downwards.
CACCCTCGGTTCTTGTTTCGTCGAAACATGCGCCGCCTATCAAGACGGGCACGCGGCTCCCGTCCTTACGCAAGTACTCTTTCTCGAACGGTTGGGAGACGCCGAACTCGCGCAATTCGGCGACGGTCTGCATATCTCTCTCCCGCCATTCAGGCGGTGTCAGCTCGGATCGCGGCATTCGACCAGAAACGAAATCGTCCCGGTGATAGCCGAGCATCTGGAGAAATGCATCATTGACCTCGAGAAGACGGCTCCGGTCGTCATCCGAAGCGTCTCGCGGAATTTGCCATGTAAAGATGCCGATGATGTTTGCGTCGACGAGGCGCCTGATCTTCGCCTCGCGTTGCTCGAGATCGCGATACAGAAGGGCATTTTCCAGGGTGATCGCAGCTTGCGACGCCAGCAGCTTTAGAACGGCGGTGTGCCTGGGCGAAAAGACCCGGGGGCTGAGATTATTCTCCAGATAGAGCACACCGGTGAAGTTGGTTCTGTTGAGCAAGGGCACGCACAAGATAGACCGTGCCTGACGCTCAATAATGTAGGGATCGGCAGAAAACGGCGGTTGGACCCCCGCGTCATCCAGAACAACGATGTCCGAAGTTCGCACCACGTGATTGAGGACGGATAGTGGCAGCATCGAAGCACTTACTGGCTCCTCGCTCCGTTCGACGACTATCGAATCGCCGATCGTCCTGGCCGATGCCTTGATCCGTGGTCCATCGCGTTGATTGAAAATGAGCAGGCCCCGCCCTGCGCCGGCTCGCTCGATAGCCGTTCGCAATAGCGTATCGACCAGCTTTTCCGGATTTATCTCGCCCAATACCGCCTGCGACACCTTCATTATGGTCGCGAGATCGAGCTGTTCGACACGTGTTCCGATCGTGCCTGTCGTCCCCGGCGCTCTCGCATCGTCGCTGAGCTGCGGGTGCTGGTCGTCGAGCTGTTGAACTTTGCCGTCGGCGCCCCAACGCAAGTAACACGAGCGGGCTTTGCGCAGATATAGGTGCGCGATGTCCTCAAAGCCCCGCGCTATGTAGAAGCGAGCGGCTAACTCGGTTGCGAGCGCTTCTTCCTGAAGGAGGCCGTTGGTACGAGCCGAACGTATGGCGCTTTCGAACAGACGTTCAGCATCAAGTTCGTGACGCTCCAGGCGTGCGATCTCTGCGCCGAGCAGTGCGGAGCGGCTTGCGAAATTCTCCGGGCAATGTTCGCACCACGCCCGGAGCTGACGCTCATGAACCTTCAACGCCTTTCGGTAGCGCCTGCGCTCCGCAGCAGAGGCAGTCCCGTACATCCTGATCAACGCGAGTGCGGCATAGAAGTGATAGTCGGCTCGCTCGAAGATGGCCGGCGTCAGCCACAGAAGGCGTTCTACTTTGTTGGCGGCGGCGATGGCGGCGTCATTGTCATCGGCGAGGAAGCGTGCCTGCAGTTTACGGATCCAGTACGTGCAGGCGACAATCCCATGACTCTGCGTGCTCCCCAGCTCCTGTTCGAACTTTCCCTCGTTGAAGCCGTCCTCGTCGAAGCACCCGAAAGCGGGTGTGAGGCCTCGAAGGGTTCGGACCAACCGGAGCTGTACGGTAACGAGGCTATCGACGAGAGCAAAACCACAGCGGCGCGCGAATTGGAGACCGGTCTCTGCCTCGCGCTGCACGTCAGCGAGAGGAGCCCCGCCGGCGAGAAGCTGCACCAGGAGGTTATTGCAACTAAAGGCCGCATAGGTGAGATCGCCGGCCTGCTGCGCGGCATCGAAAACATATCGCGCAATCGGGCCTCCGGCCGGAAAGTGACGTGTGGACGGTTTGGCGAGGTTGCTGAAGGCTAGGTAGACGCGGGCGCTCA
>NZ_LBKA01000010.1:0-265 GCF_028128955.1 Bradyrhizobium sp. CCBAU 11386 | reverse complement strand
CGTTGTAGCCGACAATGCCGGTGTCCTTGCCACTTGTGGCCATCGAGCGGGCGTCAGGATCGGAGAGCGAGATCTGCTTGTCCTCGCTCTTCATCATCTCCTCGTTGATCGCGTTGAGCCGAACGATCTCCTCCTTGAGCTTTTCGATCTTGCCTTTCAACCGCTCAACCTTCGCCTCCGGCACCGCATCGCCATGGCGATCGGCGGTTTCAAGCTGTGAGAGGTAGCGGGCGATGCTCTCATCGATCCGCTCAAGGCGCCTCTT
>NZ_LBKA01000001.1:11054-39941 GCF_028128955.1 Bradyrhizobium sp. CCBAU 11386 | reverse complement strand
ATCTCAAACCTCCGTCCAAGCCGGAGGCTTCTTCGCATAGCTATCCAGATCCCGAAGCAAGGGTTCCGGCTAAGCGCTTACAACCCACTAGCGACGCCTCGCTTATCAAAACAACGCTACGAACGCTGGTGATCCGCGGATACTCGCTCTTCTCCTCGACCAACCGCTAATGCACGTTCACAAGGTCGGGGCGCAAACTCTCATTTGAAATCTCTTCCCAGTGGCCTCCGATCCGGGCCACATTTTAAAGCCCGCCCGGCTTTCGATCGCCAACGCCGACCGACTTCTCATCAAATCACTTTGCTACGCAAGCATGTCCGTTAGCCGACCAGAGGACCTAACCCTCCGGCGGCGATGCCAGTTGATGCGAAGAGAGGGTTTTCGAAGCCTCGGCTGCGTAAGCTTGGCTAGCCTTAGCGATCTTGGGCCGCATCGTATTAAACAAGCGTATCATCCTCGTTTCCAATGAAAGATAGACTGCAACACTGACTAGAATGGACAGGAGTGTCCCTACCACCACAAACGCTTTGATGTCCGCCAGGGCGCCCAGCCTCTTCCATAGGGAATCCATAAGGAAAATTACATGCGGATGGAAGAGATAAAGGCTGTAGGAACAGCCACCAAGAAACACGAGCATGTTTTGGAGCCACGCACTTCGATTCTTGCTTGTTGTGAGAACGCAAATAGCCACAACGCTGAGAGCGCAACTAAATCTGATCAGGGAAGGAAACGGCTTTAGATAGTCGTCAGTCAGATTCGCTTGCAGAATGTATGCGACGATGATGGCGAGGCACACTGAAATAGGAAACGCAAACGACCAGAGTTGGTGGCGCGCCATTATATGCTCGCGGAGCATGGCCAACAGTATACCGGCCAGAAATTCGAGAATGATCGAATGCAACCAAAATCGAGGTACGATGAAATCTGCTCTTGTCGGCATAGGCGTTAGTACGAACACCGAGCCGGAAACAAAATTCCAAATCAAGCCAACCAGAACCAAGGAAAAGAATACAACGCAAAGGAAAACAAGTGAGGCGCGACGAGGTAGGTTGAGCGCTATGGCAAAGATGGAATAGAAAAACATCTCAAAGCACAACGTCCATCCCTGGCCAAGGATCGGAAATGGTAGTTTGGTGACCTCGTCAAAATAAGGAATGAAGAGCGCGCTAGTCAGGTATTGCAGTAGCGACCATCTTTCGAAATTGCCGGCTAAGAAATAAAGAGCCACATAGAGGATCGTCGCAACAAGGTATATTGGCGCTATCCTTATCCACCTGTTTTGGAAGAAGGCGGCAGGTGTAATTGTCCACCGACCTCCATCAGAGGATATGTAGACCATGATGAAGCCGCTAATTATAAAGAAAATGTCGACGCCAAGGCGTCCAGGAAACATCGGAAAGTGAAACGGCGTATTGGATCGCGCCGCTATCATCTTGCCGACAAAAGTGCAGTGATCGAGAACTACTATTAGCGCGGCGATGAATCGTAGAATTTGTACCGACTCGATCGTCTGTCTGGACACTTCGAATGCCTCTCCTGAAATCGACCCAATATAAACGCGGCGCAGTGCTGTAAACAAGAAAATTGGCACCACTTGCCGCCCCGACATTCTGCACAGTGGAGCGGCAGGTGTTGGCTCTTTTTGTGGCTGACTTGATCTTGGATATTAGCGCCGATAGCCATAGCACAGCGTCGTAATACACAATAAGAGGTGCAGCGCTATCGCCGGGGTCGAAGGCTCGCCGACCAAGGGTCTCGAACTACCCCTGGCATCGACCTGTCAACCGCCCTCACGATCGCGATCTTCTTCCATGGGGGCCGGCGGCTTCTCGAGCATGACCTTCTGATCGAATTTCTTGGCTACGCCCAGAATGTAGCCGAGGAAGACCAGGTTGGCCAAAGAGCCCGCCAGACTGAAGAGTGCGATCGGCACGATCGGGCCGGTCTTGACGAGGGCATTGATCGAGAGGGCACTGAACCTCACGATGATGCCCATGATCTCATAGGCCAGATAGGCGCTCTGCACGCGATAGACCGACACGGCGGCAAAGCTGGGCCTCGTGATGATGGCGGTCAGGAAATAGAATGCAAGGAACTGGCTGTATACGCCGGCTTCGGTCCATTTCGCACCGAAGATGAAGCTGAAGAGCTGCGGGCTCAGCAAAATGAAGACTGCGAACGGCAACGCCGTGATCGCGCACAGCGCAGCGGTTGCCTTTAGCAGCAAGGACCGCGTCTCCTGCCCATGATTGGCGAGCTCTGCCAGCCGCGGAAAGAAGATGTCGTTCACCGTCTTTGCGAGCAATGTCGCGGGAGCTCCCAATACGGAGTTGCTCAACGAGAAGAAGCCTGTTGCGACCGGTCCGTGAAAGATGGCCAGCAGCAGAAGCGGACTGCTCTGCGATATTGCGCTGACCAGGGTCTGCGGTGCTCTGAACACCGGAAAATCGAAATACTTTCGTGCCGCCAGCCGCAGCCGGCCCAGCGAGACCCGCACCGGCCAACGCTCTCCCCCAACGTTCAGCCAGAGCAGAAACACGATCGAGCTGAACGGGCTCGCCAGCAGAGAGACCAGAATCAGCGCAAACGGGGTTGGCCAGAACACGCCGACGAGGATCTTTGAAAGGCTGACAACGATCGCCTGGGCGATGATGACCCTTGCCGACGTGCCGTATCGCCGTTTCCGGATCATCCATTGCTGCGCCGCCTGCAGCAGCGCTTCAAAGATCACCTGCAGCGGCAAAATAAGCAGGAGAAGCTGTATGGCCGTCAGGCCATGCAGCATTTCCAGGTAGATGCCGACGCCGAGCAGCAACACCGTGGCGAGCGCAAGCGACGCAAGCACACTCACCCAGACGAGAGCCAGCGCATCTTCATCATCAGCCGGCAATACGATTGCCGCCGGATAGGTTAGCGCCGCGATTGGATTGGCAAGCCCAACGATCGCCATGAACGTGCCAAGCGCGCCAAACGCCGCCGGATCGAACAGCCGGCTCAGGACAGGCGAAGCGGCAACAGTGATGATCTGCGCCGCAGCGGTCCCCGTCAGAACCACCGCGATGCTGCGGATCAGGGGCCGGCGCCAGTAGCTGCGGATCAGGGTCGTAAATGACATGCGGGGTTAGTGTATTGCGGGATTGGGGTATTCGTCACAAGTTGCGGCTCGGTCTGGAACTTCAGATGTGACGACGTTCTATCCCGACCCAGTTCCCGGCTCAGTCAAGGAGGACAGTCCCGTGGTCGCGGCGGCATGGGAACACCGGGCTGGAGAAGGCATTCCGGCGCAGGGCCCTCAGGTACGAGCGAAGGTGGCGCTAAGTAGCACATCGGAGCGAGGGCTGGAAGGTAATCATCGCCCGAACGCCACGTCGCCTGACCTCAAGAGCTGCCCCGCGCCATTCCAGGGCCGCATAAGGCATTTTCACAGAGAACACTCAATGGAGGGATATAGTGGAGCCTGCATACACTGTGCGTTCGCGCGCGAACCAGTGTGGGCGAATGTTGTCTTTTCCGAGGAATGGATTGGGCGGCGATGCCTTAACCACGTCATCGTTTTCCACCACCACGCACCGCTTAAAACGAGAGCAGTTACATGGTAACAATTAATGCAGACAGCCGCGATTACCCTCCCTCCAGTGGTGGCAGCCGGATTGCCGATCCGCTAAAAGGAGAAAAGTTTGGCCTTTTGGCCCCCCGCATCGGCGACAGATAGATGAACCTGGCAAGAGCGGCTTTCTTTCTGCTCATAGCTACTCGGACCGGCGCCGAAATCGTCATCGGTCTCATCGGCAAAAGCGGCGACGGCGGCGAAGGAGGCTTTTCGCTCGGCGCGATCTTCAACATTGCGGCGCTTTCGATAGCAGCGGTAGCGCTGCTATACCGATCGCGCGCGACAATCAAGCTCCCGATACTGATCTGGGCGCCCTATCTTGTCATCGCTGTCGGTTCGCTCGCCTACACGTCCGAATTCGGCGAGAGCGCAAAATTGCTGCTGAGCACACTGACGTTCCCTGCAATTTTCCTGGCAGCGGTTGTTCTGCTCAGAACGCAAGAGGACGTCGCCAATCTGTTTCTGTGCATCATCTACTCGTCGTTCATTCCGACGCTGCTGGCTTTCTACGAACTGGCCGCCGGTGGGCTCGCGAGCGGACGGATCCAGTCGACTTTTGCGCACCCGAACATCTTCGCGTTTTATCTGGTTGGGGTCATATGCGCCGTCTTGTACTATAACCTCGTCGCCCACCGTCGAGCCCCGGTCCTGTGGAGGGCGTTCCTGTTCTCCTACATCTTGGTCTTGCTTGCTCTGCTGGTTGCGACCCAGACCCGGTCGGCCTGGCTTGCGATGGCCGCTTTCATTGCCATCTACGCCGTTGGCGTTGACCGCAAGCTGCTCCTATTCCTTCCGCTCGTCCCGCTTGTCCTCATGCTACCGGTCGTTTCCGAGCGTCTTCAAGACGTCGGTGGAAACCCTCAGGTCACCTTCGAGGAGCTTAGAAACGGCTCCGCCACCCTCAATTCCTATGCCTGGCGCCAGGCCCTGTGGGAGCGCGCATTGGCTGACTCGGCAGACGCTCGTGTGCTCGGCAAGGGCCTTGGAACGCTGGGAAAAAACGCGGTCCGCTTTTTCCCGCTTGCCGGTGACACGCACACCGAAGCTCACAGCGCCTACATCCAGACGATTTACGAACTCGGAATATTGGGTTTGCTGGGCTACCTAATGCTGTATGTCGGCGTTATCGTTGCGGTCTTTGTCTACAGACGGCGTGCCAGTCGTCTGGCCTACATCATCATCGGATTCGCCGTCGTAAATATGATCATCAGCTATTCGGATAACCTGCCCTATTACCTGTCTTATAATTGGTATGTTTGGGCGATGTTCGGTGCAGATTTCGCCTTGCGCTTTGGCGTCCTGAAACCGGCGGCGGCGAGGCGTCCGACACTTGTTCAGGCGCCGGCAGCCACGATGGCGGCGGTGCAACCGAGGTGATGCGTGGCGCACGACTTCACGACCTGTTGCAGCGGCAATGACACCGACAAGGCTTCGCTCGTGGGCGAGATTCTGCATTTGAAGTGATATGACCATGAATTCCCCACTGGCAGGAGCTGACGCTTCAGGTGCCGCGATGAGACCGGCAACTGGATTTCTCACCTTGGCGATCGGCGCCCAGGACTACATCAGCCAGGCTTATTACCTCGGGCTTTCGCTCAAGGCGAACATGCCGGGGTATCCGACCGCCGTGGTGACGGATGATGAGACTGGAAGGCTCGCCAGCGTGTACGACCACATCGTCCCGGCGCGGCGCTCGCTCGGTCGCGGCGTCCGGCAAAAGATGCATATCGATGAGTACACGCCTTTCGACGAGACGCTTTTTATCGACGCCGACTGCATCGCAGCGCGGCCGTTCGAGCGTGAGCTGGAAGAGCTTCGTGGGTTCGACTTCACGCCAGTGGTTGGAGTACATCTACGACTCGGCGATGAGGATGAATACTTCCTCGATTTGCCGGGCTTGATGCGGCGCCTGGATTTGCAGGCCCTCCCGAAGTTCAACGGCGGCGTCTACTTTTTCCGAAAGTCGGCGCTCGCCGAGAGCATTTTCAAGTTGGCGCGCCAAATCCAGAACGAGCCTACGGAGTTCGGACTGAAAGCGTTTGACGCGACCGGGCCGGGTGACGAGCCCGCCTACGCCCTCGCGATGGCACGCCACGAGATCTCAGGGTATGACGACGAAGGTCGTCTCATGCGCACGCCCGTCGGCCTGCGCGGCAAGCTATCGATCGATCCGGTGCGAGGGGAATGCGATTTCGTGAGGACGGAGGGCCGCGTGAGCCCCGCGATCTGCCATTTCGCCGGCGACCACCGTTTCATGCCGGAATATCACTACGCGCGGCTTGCGCTGGAGCTGCGCTGTCCGGTCGACGCCATTCCGGTCCATCTGCGCGTGCGGACCCGGCTCGATATGGCGCAGCAACGACTGCTCCGCCGCACACGGTGGCTTCGCGGCTCTGTTGAGAAACGTATCGGCCGGCTGTTCGCAGCGATGGGACTGCGTACTTCACTAAAGGAGCGAGCAATCCGCCGCTAGTCACGGCGGCTGACAGAATTCGATGTCATCTCTGAGAGCTCGTTTGCACGGGCACTCAACTCGATCGGTGCAATTTCCGCTTCAGTTACAGGCTTGAGGATATTTCGACGAGAACCCGTGAAGTCAGAATCGAATGGCTTCGGCCTTCATCGAACTGCCTGATAGCCCAATCGCTTTCGAGCGCCGCGGATCTTGTCGTTGATGTACTTTCTGATGCTTCCTGCCATCGTATGGATCTGTGCAAGAAGGCGCACGCTAAGGTCGATACTGTGCACGGGCATCTGGTGAGCCAACGAGTAAGCCGCCAACCGATATTCCGGCCGGAGCAGATATGGACCGGCAAAATGGCAAATCGCAGGAGAAACCACTCCATCGAACCGCTCGAATGAACAGCCCCCGCCGAGCGGCTCGATATGTATCCTTCCCTTCAGGCCCGTTGGGGTACGCATCAGCCGACCCCCGTCATGATATAACCTATCCACACCCAATTTGGCGAGCGCGAGCGCGAAGACTGTTTCCTCTCCCGGCCCTGAGTTGTCGAAGGCTTTGATCCCATACTGTCGGTAATTTGCGTGTATGTCCCTCGCGACCGTGAAAATCGATTTCGATAGATTGCCTTCCCTAAAAAAATAAACTCCACCGTTGAATTTGGGAAAGCTGCTCGCACCGATCGAGCGTAATGTTGCGGGCAAATTATCGATATACTCATCTTCGCCATCGGCTGGCGTGACCGTTTCTATTGCCGGGGTAAAGTCGAAGCTTCGTATTTGCTCCAGCTCATCGGGAAAAGGGCGAGTAACGATGCAGTCCGAGTCGATAAACAGCGTTTCCTTGAATGGGGTGTAATGATCCAAGAATACCTTTTGTACGACACCAATCGGAAGTCCGTTCAAGGGAGGAATAACGATATCGGCCGCAGCACCGAAACGCTCGCTGTCTGTCACAACAGCCAACGGCACGGTTGGCACATTCCTCCGGAGTGACGACAATAAAATTTCTGCTTGACGCAAATATTTCTCGTGCCCAAGTGCAATTGTTAATATTCCAAAATCCATATGCCCATTCGCCCGCAAGAGTGTGCCAGCTCACATTTTAACATGATGAGCGCAGATCGGCCCAGGCCGGTCAACCCTTCTACTGGTGTGCCGGGGCCGAGTTCGCGCTCGGCCTGTCCGGCCTACGAGTAACGCTGATCCATGATGCTCGAGCGAAGATCGCTAATAGCGATGCGAGCTCACTTGCGGGCTGTGCAAGGCGCTTCTCAAGCGTCGAGCCCTGCGCAACAGCTACTTCAACGGCCGAACGGACCGGCGCTTCATTTCGATTCCTTGAAGTAATCTTTGCTGCATCTTTGCTCATTAGCGGGTCTATTCTTTAGCCATAATGCAGCCATTTTTTCGGAGACCGGCCTCCTTGGAGGTTGCAACTGGCTGAAAATCATGCGAAATTTCGTGTCATTTCTTTTTTCAACTCACGTTTTCTATGTTTTTTTTCAGCGGACATCATGGCGCTTGTTAGCATCTATATTCCCACCCATAATCGGCGAATATTACTTGAAGGCGCCATCAACTCGGTTCGCGCTCAGACTTATCAATCCCTGGAGATCATAGTCGTCAACGATGCATCGTCGGATGAGACGAGAAGCTATCTTGATCAAGTGGCGCGGACAGAACCCCGTCTGGTGGTTATCCATTCTGACAGACCTCTGGGTGCCGGTGGGGCTAGAAACGCGGCTCTACGGAAGGCATCAGGAGAGTTCACAACCGGCCTCGATGATGACGACCAGTTCGCGCCAGATCGCATTCAAACATTCATCACAGAATGGAGTGCCCTTGGCGTCGAACAGGAGCGAACCTCATGCCTGTTCACCGACAGCATAATGAAGGATGAAACACGATCATTCGTCACGACCGATCGAAGAGCGGAGGTCGCCTACTCCGATCTGTTTCAGCATAACTTTATCGGCAACCAAGTATTTTGCCCGACGCATCGTTTTCTGGAAATCGGCGGCTTTGATGAAAATCTGCCAGCGTGGGAAGATCTTGACCTCTTCATGAGATTGCTCAAACGCTACGGGCCCGCTCGGCGAGTGTCCGGGGCAAGCTACATTTGCCATGTAGAATCGAGCAGACAGCGCATGTCGAGAAATGCAGCGAAGCACTATTTGGCCTATGAGAAAATCGTAGAGAAGAACCCAGCCCAGACGCCTCGGCAGCAAATCGAACTGTTCTTACAACTGTTTTCTCCGTTTTACGGCACGATCCCGTCAGCGTCTGATTGGTCTCGGATGTTTCGACTTGGGGCGCCGCCAGCTTTGCTTGTGAAGCTACTGAAGGCTACGGTTCGGAATAGCCTTCGAAAGTTTCTCTGACCCCCGCAGGATGACGACAAAGGACTGATCTGGGACACCGCCCTCAACAGCACAGCACAAACCGCAAGAGCGCGTGGCGGTCCTCCACAGATCATGCTCAAGCTACAACGCGACGATGGTCTCGCAATTTAGGGCGTCGAGGTGCTGACGCTCGTTGCGCTCAGGCCCGACGTAGTACCACTAAAATAGTTTGTCGTCGGATTGGTGATGCTGTTCGCCACGAAAGTCTGCAGCGTGCTTGATCCGCCGAACTGGTTGGTCAACGGGTTGACCTGACCACCGCTGGCACCGCCCGAGACACCGCCGGCGCCGCCACCAACACTCCCGATCAGCTGGTTGCCGGTCACCGCGGCATATTGCTGCTTGGCGTCGGTGGAATTCGTTCCGGCGATCTGCGTTTGAATGTCGCTGGCAAAGTTGGGATCGGGCCGGATGCAGGCGTTGGCGGCGAGTCCAAGGCCCGTTCCAATCGCCTTCTGCAGCGCAGGGCTCGTAGACGGGTCGGTCTTCAAAAGGTTAATGATCAAGGGCAACGTAGCAGGGTCGCTGACAAGGAGATCGCGGACATCGGATGTCACGTCGTCGCCCGTACGCGGTGAGCCAGGACTGCCAAGAAGGGACGCCGGATTCGCCGTGAAATCGGAAATCTTCTGCGGGGATGCTGTCCCCGGGCTGCAGGCCGCCGAGGCGCGCTGCACGCCTCCAACCAAAGCCACCAAAACGACAGCTGACGTCAAAACCCTCAAAGTACGAGAAAACCCACGGTGCATTGCCACTGTCATCGGACACCAAATTGTCAAACGGCGCTCGCCGCAAATGTTAATAACTAGTTGATCAAGATAGTACATTCTTATCCGGGCGTCCAGCGATCACAGAGTCGCCCACGTCTCTCGGTCACTGGACGCTTGCGCCAACCCTAGCCCCACCAGCACCATGACAATGATCGCGAATCCCGGGATCTGCAGGGAAAAATCCAGCAACGAATGAAGCAGCCCGAGCGTGGCTGCCCAAAAAGCCATCACAGGAAAGATACGGTCGCGACGGCGGCGGATCATGCCCTGTGCCAGACGGGTCATTGCGACCAGCCAGACGACAGCGACTAAGCCGGCAAACGGCAGGCCCATTTCGGCCGCAAGCTCAAGAGGCGTGCTATGGGTGCGATCCCAGACACCTTCGACCGCGATATTCGGGCTGCGATACTGGGGGAAAACCCAGCGAAACGTCCCCAGCCCGGTACCGAGAAGAGGGTAGTCCCAGATGATCTGCAGCGTGGACCTATAGGACTCGATCCGCCCGCCGTCAGAGAAGCCGCCCGTATCAAAGCGGGCACTCACCGATCCGCCCAGCACCGAGCTCAAAAGTATGGCTGCGCCGACAACCGCCGCAGCGGCCGTCGCCGCGCCTCGCCAGCTGCCGAGCACATCGCGGTAATATGAAATCACGCCTCCCCCCAGCGCCAGCAGGGTCACACTCGTGCCCAGCCGCGAGCCGGTCATGAAGGTTGCCGACAGCACCAGGAAGAAAGCAACCAGACAGATTAGCGTTCGGCGGGACGGACGTCCGAGCAGCGCCTGGATGACTTGGCGTCGCGTCACTTCGCGGAGCCTCAGGCTCCTCGCGCAGAGGAGCAACCACGCCAAAGCGCAGGCGCCAAGATAGACAGCGGCGGTATTGGCGTTGATAAAGGTCGTGGTCAGGACGTTCCGATAGGCAACCTTCTCAAGCCACAGCACGTGATCTGGCGCAACCAGAAAACTGGCAATGCCATAGACGGCATAAAGCAGGCCCGACCAGGCGAAGGTCTCCACGAGCAATCCCGCAGACCATCGGCTTCGTCCGAGGCAGACGCCACAGAACAGCGCGAGGGCGTTGGCGATCTGCGCTCCGGCTGCGATAGCGGGCAGATCGCGCACTGCGCTGATACGCGGGGGCAGTTCGACGCCAAGCAGTGCTGAACTCTCGCGCCAGATTGGATGGGCGAGCGTCACGAGCGACGAAGACAAGGGAAGGAGCTGCAGCCCGATCACCAGCAGCCAGCAGATGATCACAAGACCAAAAACAGCAAGCACGACACCGTCGCAAAACGAGCCCCGCCGCCACGTTGCGAGCGAAGCGATTGCTGCCAATAAAATCACCCAAACAGCAAGGACGTTGTTTTGCACAGAGCCGAACATCAGGGGTACCAGGGCAACCACCAGGCACAGACCATAGGTCGCCAGTCTTTCGCTGGCAGGTATGTCGACAGCACTTTCCGTCCGCTCCCCGGATGCGACCTTCCGTGGGATCGCACGTGCCTGCAAACGCCCGGACATGGCTAATCGGCCTGCATCGATCGCGACCGCTTGCGATACACATCCGGCACCAGCGCGAAATCGATCGCCGCGCGCAGATTGACTGGGTCTGCGATCAAGCGCTGTTGCAACAGTAGTTTCTGGAAGTCCTGCCATCGCGCCAGATCAAGTTCAGCCATGCGGGCGCCGAAAGGCCTGATCAGGTCGCGCTGCTGCTCGAGCAAGACGATCACGTTCTGCGGACGTGCGCTTGCCCCCAACGCCTCGGCAATGACCTCGGCCGTTCGATTCGGATTCAGATCGGCGCGGGCCCAAGACGCTAACAGCGCGGAGACAAAGGCTTCGGCGACACGGGTGGAATTCGCGAGCATTTGCGCCGAAACGATGTAGACACTTCCTGGAATGTGGATGCCAAAGGCACCTGGATCGAGTGTTCGATACGATACATTGAGGCTGCGCAATTCTGCTCCCTCAATCTCCTGATAGCCAGGCAGGACGTCCACCGCACCACTGATGAGCTGTGACACCGTGCTCGACGCATCGGTTACCTTGACCAGACTGCGCTGGACCCCGTTCCGGCTGATCAGAGCTTCGACGACCAGTCCAACCTCGCTCGACGACTTGCAAGCCAGGGACTTGCCAATCAGATCGGAGGGACTCCGCAATACTGTGGCATCGAGCACGAACAAGCGGACCGAATTCGCGATATAGGAGGCAGCGATCGCGACAATTGGCAGGCCGGCCGCACGCGCCCGCAGGAAGCCCATTGCGGAAACATGCCCGACGACCTGGTCGCTGGCCACAACAGCCCTGGCGACCTCTTCGTCGTCAGCGCCAGCCTCAAGCCGCGGCGACAGCCGGACCTCTTGGAAAAGGCCGTCACTGACGCCGAGCACGACACCGGCCGCGGCTACGTTCAACGGCCCGTTCCATTTGATGACGATCGTTTGCGCAGCCGATCCGCTCTCTCTGATCGCAGCTGGAAGCGATCTCTTAATGCCGAAGCTAACCACGATCAGGAACACGATTCCGGTTACCAGACCCAGCATCAGAACGCGTAGCGGGAGGTTTCTCAGGGCAACCGATCGCCCGGCTCGCGCACGAGACGCTCCGCCGCGGCTCGACCTGTCACGGTGGCGTCTAGTTGACATATTCCCGATATGAGTACTGAAAGTCGGCGTACGGGAAAATGCCCAGAACGTGCTGCTGCCGTTTGTAACCACCGACCGACATTTCGGAGCAACTGGTGGTCTTGAAGTAGCAGGCGCGGATCCGAATCGCCTTGCCACAATGATTGTCTAGGATGAGGATGTGATTGAATATGTTCTTGTTGAGCGTCTGCCTTTCGACGTTCGGCGAAACGAGGAGACACGGCCTACTGGTCGGATCGAGATTGCGCTGCCGCACGATCGTGAAGCTCTTTTGCGGCGTCGACGGCGCATCGGTCGCGAACTTGCCATTGCCGCCGATCACTTCTTCGGACAGGGGCTGACTGGCCAGGCTGGCCTGCCCCAATGCCGGAGTACTCCCTAGGCAAACCACGCCAAGCAAAAACGCCGAGAAGGCATCGCGCAAAATAACCATGTCGTCAGGCCAAGACCACATTTTGTTGAGGTGGCAGCGTGGTGGCTTTGTCCGAATCTTCATCACGCTTTATCATCTTATTCCCTTCGGAAGACGGGTGCTCACATTTTCCGATTATGCCCAATCTAGCGGCGCCAACCCAATGGATCGCGTAAGGTCACTCCCGGGACCGCGAGATCCACGCCTTCGGCGCGCATCATGCGCGCGAAGTGATAGCGCATAGCGGGATCCGTCCCCTCCAACTCCCGCAGCAGCCTGTCGCGAATTGGCCAGCCGGGACCAAGCAGGTTGCGCACGGCTACTGCAAGCAGGCCCGAATTCACCAGTGCCGCGAATTCGGTCGACACGGCATGTCTTTGATCTTCGGCCAACAACTCATAAACTGCCAGAGCATACGCGTTCCGGCGGACCGCGATCCAACCCTCAACCGGCGCTTGCCGATATGACATCGCAAGATTTTCAAGTTCATGCCCAGCCTCCTCGCCTTGGTTGATCCGAACCCAATAACGCATGAACCAAAGAAAACCTTCGGTGGGCGCACATGCAATCGCCCGATCGACCACAGCGCGGAGCGCCTTCAGATGCCGATCCGCCAGCTTTGGGTCGGCAGGCCCGATTGCCTCCTCATGCAATCGGGTGCGGATGACCACGTCGCTGCGAAGCTCAAGCGCGTTGCATAACCTATGCGCTTCCGCTGCATCCAGGTCGGGTACCAGCGCGTCAAGCCCGCCGAAGCGATCCGATGCCAGGATCCGCGTCGCAAAGCTGTTCAGCCGGGTTTCTTGGTCGGGATAGAGAACAAAAGACGAACCCCAGCTGCCTGCCAGCAGGCAGCCGCAGGTCACCAAAAGCTTCACTGTAAGTGAATCGCCCGGCATCCTTCACTTAGTCGACGTAACCATACCGGTGATAATAGCGATTTCGATAGTAGTCGCCGCGGCGATAGTCGTAACGGCCAAGCGTGCCGATATCTACCTTGTTGAGCACGATTCCCATTAGCTTCTTGTTCACGCCGGACGCCTCGTCCAGACACCGCTTAACCACGTCGATCTTGGTTTCGGCCCATTCCACCACCAGCGTGTAATGATCGACGATGCGGGAGGTGCCGCGCACATCGATAACCGGTGCGAGCGGAGACAAGTCGACAATGATAAGGTCGTAATGCGTGCGGAGAGCCTTGAACAGTTTTTCCATCGAAACCGAGGCAAGCAGATCGGCCGAGTTCGAGAAGCGCTCGGCAATCACGCAGGGGAGAAAGTGGAGGTTTGATTGGCTGTCGGTCCAGAGCACATCCTTCAGTTCTGCTTGACCTAAGACAAGCTCAACCAGCCCCTTCTGCGCCTCCGGCGAGAAACGTCGCGTCAGCGAAGGATTGCGGATATCGCAATCAACCAGCAGAGTTCTCGTGCCGCTCATGGCGCTGGCCTGCGCCACCGCGCCGGCAATCGTCGATTTGCCTTCGTTAGGCAACGACGAGGTGATTCCAATGACCTTGCAAGCCCCCTCGTCATTGCTCAGGTCTATTGCCATCTTGATCGCCCTCATCGCCTCTGCGAAACGGGAGAACGGCGACCGAGCGACCACTCCTGACATTGAATCCATGATATGCATCTGCCGGTTGGCAAGGTGCGTTCCATCTGGATACCCAGGCTCGATGGCGCGAGCGGTCTCTCGAACGGAGACCCCCTTGCCCCTTAACCGGCTCCAACCGTCTTGCGCCAATTTGGCGAACGCGGTGGCTTTGTTCCAGGCGGTCTCCGGCAACTGTTCCGCCGGCACGCGCGGGACGATCGCAAGACAGCTTCCGCCCAACATCGCTTCAACCTGAGGCGCAGTGCGGAACACACGATCCATCATATCTCTGATGAACCCAGCCGCCGCCCCAAACAGACCACCAGCAAACACGCCGCCGAGGAGGATGAGCAGAGTCTTTGGCGACGAGGGGCCGAGCGACACCGCCGCGGGCGTGATCACACGCGCCTCAGTGATTGGAAAGGACTGCTGCTGCACGGACACCATGTACATCTGCAGGAAGTTGTCAGCGAGAGCGCGCGCGCTCTGCGCGTTGCTGTCCAGGTCACGCAGCACGATCTGGGCCTGGCTGGTGTCGTTGGATCGATTGATCGCTTCGTTGAGACTCTTCTGGCTCGCCTCTTCGCGCGACTTGGCAATTTCCAGGTCGCTCTTGAAGCTTTCGGCCGTTCTCCTCAGTTCATCCTTGATCGACCGGCGAATTTCCCGCATCTGATTGCGCAGATTAATCACCGCGAGGTGGTTAGAACCGTAACGGGCCGACCAATCCGACTCTTTCGCCGCATAGTCGAGATAGGTTTGCCGCAGCTTGACGATGACCGGATTCTGCATGGTGTCCGCCACCGTCGCGAGATCGTTGAGGATTACATTGCGATCCTCATCATCCGCTTTGAGAATTGCGGTGATCCGTTCGAGACGGGCTTGCGCTTCAGCCCGTTGCGCTCGCGCGCCAGTAAGCGCACTGTTGAGTTCGGCCAGCTGCTGCTCGCTGAGCAGGCGACCGCCCGCATCGACGATATTGTTCTTGGCCTTATAGTCGGCTACGGCGCGCTCGGCGCCTGACGCCTGCGCCCGCAACTCCTTCATGCGATCCTGCAGCCACACCGCAGCGCGACGCGATGCATTGTACTTGGCCTCTAGGGAGTCGACGATATAGGCCTCAGCCACCGCATTGGATATCTGAGCCGCCCGATCCGGGGAGGTTGAGCGATAATATATGTCGATGACATAGCTCAGTCCTACACGCTTTACGGCCAGGTTTTGCTGGAGACGATTGAGAGCTAGGCGCTGCCGCTGATACTCCGAGCGAGGCGTGGCGCTCGAAAAAGCGGAAAAGACGGACCCTACGATATTGCCGATGAGTCCTCCGCCGTCGCCGGTAAACTCGGGCTGATCGAGCAGCCGCAAATCCTTGATGACCGAAAGGGCGATGGTATCGGACTTGATGATCTCAACCTGACTGTCGATCATTGCGGATTCGATCGGAGCATCGCTTCCAGCCGACTGCTGTTGCTGCGTCAGGCTGATCTTGCGGCTATCGATGATCAGGCTAGCCGTGCTCGAGTACAGCCGCTGCGCGCTGATCACGTAGAGAAAGGCAAGAGCCACGCACGCCAGGAAAACTGCGATCATCAGCGGAAGCTGGCGCGAGACGAGTCCCTTCACAGCCAGAATGGCATCGCTGATTGACAGAAGCTCCGGCTCCGGAGCCTCGACGTTGACGGACGGCAAGCGGCTATGAAGCATGCCCGGAATACTTTGGTTTGAGGGAAGCGATTTTGCGCTGCACTATAATAGTTCGAGCAACACGACGAATATGAGGCGATCGGCGCCTGACAAACCCTTGGTAAAATCACGGAACCGACATTTCGCAACATATTCAATATCTTGGTCCAGGTCAATCGCCCCCCGCCCCAATCAAATAGTCGGCGCAATGGAGATGGATAAGACCACGGACTGCGCTTCGCTGGGGGGCACGTATCCGAACCGGGAGGCCACGCTCCATGCGCCAGCCCCTCGCGATAATGAGGAGACCGAGCAGGGCCGCGTCAACGTAGCTCGCTTCCTTGAGGCACACGACCAGTTCGCCGGGACACTCGATGTGACGCTTCAGCGTCTCGCGGACTTCTCCAAGGTGCACGGCACTAACCCTTCCACCCAAAGCAAGGATGGTTTGACCATTATCGACCTCGGTGGCCAGCCGCAGCGATCTCGAGCCTGAACCCACAAATTTCACCAGCGGATCCAACATCAACAAGGGCAACACCCTCGTAACCACGAGTTTTGCCAGATCCACAAAATCCTTACGGTACCGTGATGCAAGGTAGGGCTCCTCCCAGATCCGCCAGAGCCATTCCAATCCTGTTTTCTGCAGGAGCCCGGGAGAGCGCTGCACAGTTCCTGCCACGAAGTTAATGACGGATCCCAAATGAGAGATGACAGGAACGTTCAGACGTGGGGCATTCACACTGATCCAACTGTGGCCGCGCTTGGCATTGAGAGCCAAGACCAGCAGGTCGGCGCCTGAACTATTGATGTCCTCGAGGATCTCCGGCTTGCTCATGCTTTCGATCGAGCCATAGCCCGGCGAAAAATGACCTGCGCCCTGCACAAACGGGGATAGTTCCACCAAACGCTGGCTGGCGCGGGCCGCGGCCCCATCCGGACCTCCGAAGAAATAGACCTTGAGAGGTCCGGCAGCCCCCGACATCATTTCGTCGAACACCGTCGAGCCAGGGACTCTCTCCCGGATGGGAATCCCAAGCAACCGCGACAGGATCACGAGCGGCATCCCGTCTACAGTGGAGAGATGACTTTTGCCGAGGATATCCCGAAACTCAGAACTCTTCAGGCACGATGTGAGATGATTCAGATTGGGAGTCGACCAGACACAGCGGACGCCGTTGGCGACAGCCCGCTTCAGCTCGGCCATGGCGTCTTGGAACGAAAGCGCATCGACCGGAATGCCAAACAGGCAATAGACGCTGCGGTCAAGATCCACACCGGCCACATTCAGGTCGCGTTCCAACACGCCTGCTATCTCTAGACTATTTTGGATCACGATCGGTTCTCACCCAGGCGCGCTGACGGTCCGAAATAAACTTCAGATATAGCGGAATCTTGGCAAACACGTAGAACGGAACTTTCAGCAACTCCTCAACGGAGCAAAGATCTCTTCCAAAGCGAGACCAAAGCGTCAAGACAGCAAGCGCGAAGACGGCCGCCACGGCGGAACTGACAGCGAACGGCATCACAGCGCCCGCCCCGAGCAAAGCAAGCGCCCCCAGCATCACCGATATGATGGTCACAAGCATCAGCAGGGACAGCGGTGGGACGATGAGATCCAAAGTCATCCCAAGCAAGGTCAGACTCCGCTGCCGTATCGATTCGTAAACGAGTCGAGGCGCATGCGTCACGATCGAGTGAAGATAGCCATGCTCCCAGCGCGTACGCTGCGATTTTTCCGCGCCCGCGTCATCGGGAAATTGGCTGGTGACCACCGCATCCGGACAGAACAGCGGGGCGCTCCCTCGCAAAGCGAGCTTAAGTCCCAACGTCAGATCCTCCACGATCTCGTCGGTCGCGAGCTTGACGGATTGAAGCAACGGTGTTGGGAACGCCATGCCGGAGCCAGTCAACTGGGTTGGCAAGCCGAGCCTAGACCATCCGAGTGGCCTGACGTAATTCTTGGTAAACCAGGCAAGATTTCGGATCGGAGACAGGTGTCCGCTGCGGGAGGGTGTCATCAGATAGGCCGACTGCACTGGCCGTCCGGTCGCCACGGCAAGAGTTGCGAGACGCGCGAGAGCTCCGGGGCCGACTTGACAATCCGCATCGACGATGACCACCACCTCGGGCGCCCCTGTCCGCACCACAAATTCTAACCCATGATCTAAAGCAAATCCCTTGCCACGGCGCGCAGGATCATGACGAGAGGTGACCTCCGCGCCCGCAGCTGCGGCAATCTCAGCTGTTCGATCAGAGCAGTTGTCGGCAACAACCACCACGCGATCCCGGTCCTCAAGTTGTGCTGCAATTGACCGCAACGTTGAGGCAATTCCCTGTTCCTCGTCATGCGCCGGCACGATGACGGCAAGACTCGGACGGCGAAGCGCGTGCAGAGATGGTTCGCCCGTGCGGATGGCGAGGAAAATCTGGGCTGCGAACACAAATATCGGAATTGCTGCCGCGACAGCGACCGCCAAGCTCATGCAAAAGAGCAGCAGACTAAACATCACTTTTCCAAAGCCTGAGCGAAAAGCTCACTCAGCTTTCCTGCTTCCGTTTTCACATTGTGTTTCTGGGCAACTGCAAGAGCCCCGTGCTCGCCCATCGCCTGAAGCACCGAGGCTGGCGTCTCCAGACAGCGACGCATGGCGTCAGCCAATTCGTCTTCTGCGCCAGCTGGAAAAAGCCAGCCGTTCTGCTCATGAACGACAAGTTCCGGGTTACCCGCAATATACGTCGTCAGAACCGGACGACCGAGCGCCATTGCCTCCATGAGAACCACTGCAAGCCCTTCTGCGAAACTGGGCAGAACGAACCCTCGAGCACCAAGGATCTCCTGACGTACGGTTTCGCCATCCGACCAGCCGGTGATGCGGACCTTGCCCTGAAGTTGATGGTCCCTGATCAGTTGCTCGATCATCGGCCGGTGTTCTCCATCTCCGACAAGGACGAGCTCAAAACCAACTCCACTGCTAGCCAACTGCGCGGCAGCCGACACAAGCAACGCCTGCCCCTTCTGTTCGCAGAGACGTCCCACACATACCAACCGGTTAGACTCATTGGCCTTTACGGAGCTGACCAAAAAACGCTCATCAACACCGCAGTGGACAACCTTGATCTTGC
The DNA here is from genome assembly GCF_028128955.1 of Bradyrhizobium sp. CCBAU 11386. Classification (NCBI taxonomy): domain Bacteria; kingdom Pseudomonadati; phylum Pseudomonadota; class Alphaproteobacteria; order Hyphomicrobiales; family Nitrobacteraceae; genus Bradyrhizobium; species Bradyrhizobium sp. CCBAU 11386. The sequence goes on along the minus strand of NZ_LBKA01000001.1, from coordinate 21,228 downwards.
GCCAGCCGCTCGGGTCGATGAGGCGCATTAACTGCGCCCGCCCAAATGAGCTGATCGCAACAACGAACTTCGCCTGCTCGACTTTCGTCTTCAGATTGATGCCGCCGACCCGGTCGAACTCCTCCGGACCGTGCACCGTGAAACTAAAGGAGACACCTGCAAGACAATTGATCAGCAGTGCGACATCTGTCGGATTCGTACCGAAATGCACATGAAGATGCGACAACTGACGCTGCCTAAGTTCCCTCGCCAACCAGCAGGCTTCTGCCAAATAGATAACGTGGCGAAAGAAAGGTCGATCGCTTCGACGCATCAGAGCCAATGCCATTATCAATGACCGACCAAATTTGCCTGGCGCAGCAAACATTGTAATGACAATCGCCCATGCAATCGACAATGCGCTTCTGTCTAATACATAGGCAGTGCGGCCCAGTTCCGCCCGATCGTCGGGATCCACAACCTCGGCGTCCCAGCCACGGAGAGCAAACCGATGAATTTCCCACCCCAGCGTTTCAAGCGCCAGGATTTCGCGCCTGATGAAACTGTGGCTGATCTTTGGATATTGATTGATCAGATAGCCCAAGCGCTTCGGTGTCGATGGCTTCAATTCAGGCACGCTGGCAAATTCCCCTTGGCGATGAGAGCTCTCGCACTGCGATAGAATACCAAATCATTGCGGGATCAAGGCAAATTCCCTAGAAATTGGCTATCGTCGCGACCCACGCGATCGAGCAATTCGCCGCGGTGATGAAGATGGATAAGGTCAGCATTTATATTCCAACACGCAATCGCAGATCACTTCTGGAGCGCGCTCTCCAATCTGTCATCCAACAGACACACAGCGATCTGGAGATCATCGTCGTTAACGACGCGTCCACGGACGATACTGGACCCTATCTCGATAATCTTCGAAACATCGAACCTCGCCTCACCGTCATTCATTCCGACAAGCCCAAAGGAGCCCCCGCAGCTCGAAACCGCGCCATAAGAATCGCCAGTGGACAGTTCATCACAGGTTTGGACGACGACGACGAATTCACACCGACGCGAATTGCGAGCCTTCTCAACTACTGGAACGGTCTTGGAGACGACGCGCGCCACATTTCGGGATTATTCACCCAGAGCATGATGACCGACGGCAAGTCATCCTCTCCAACTACGGACCGTAAAGATGAGGTCCGGTATGAAGATCTCTTCTATCACAACTTCATCGGCAACCAGATCTTTTGTCCCACCTCTTTCCTGAGGGAAGTCGGCGGCTTCGATGAAACTATGCCTGCCTTGCAAGACCTCGAACTATTCTTGCGATTGGTGAGGAGGTTCGGACCGGCGCGCCTCGTTCCCGACTACAGTTATGTCTGTTATGTTGACGACGGTCGCGAACGCATCTCGAAGAACAACCAAAAACGTTACGACGCATTCGAGAAAGTCGTGCAGAAGAACAGCGAAGCCCCCTCATATCTGCGACCGCACCTCTTCATGCAGTTGTTCTCGCCGTTCTACGGAACAGTGCCGAGCTTATCCGATTGGAGTCGCATGATCCGATGGGGCGCACCCCCAGCGTTACTCGCGAAGATGTTACGTGCCACCGTTCGAAATGCCTTGGTCATGGCACGCGGTTATGCGCGAAAGCGCACAGCGTAATCCCACGAGACATCGAGAGAAAATATGCGAAACGATCGATCCAGCTATAGTGTGGTCCTTTTGGTTTTGGCCGTTTCGGTCTCGGCGTTCGAAGGCGCGGCCGGAGCCGGCGACACCCGCGATCCCCACCTGCAACCATTTTCAAATGCAAGCTTTTGGAACACGCCGTTGGGTAAGGGAGCAGCCTTTCAAGAACCCCAAGGTCCTGAGACCGCCATGTTGAGAAATGAAAGCGTAGGGGGACATGCCGCGTCCTATGCCTGGATCGGAGGGAATCTCTTGAGGGTGTACCGCCAGAAGCCCGAAGATCCGCTGGTCCGCTGGGAGTATAGGGCACGGTCGACCACCGGACCTTGGCTGTTGCCATCTCCGCTGCACGCCGGCTCTTTCGAGCTCAAATCCCCGCGCGATATCCAGTTTTTAGGAGGCACCGACCAGTACGCAGCTATCATTACTGAGGACGGACGATACGCCTATGAGTTTTGGAAAGGCTCGTTCGACCCGGCCGCCAATATCTATCGCGCCCATTACGTCGTCCTGACCGATCTCTATGGCACGGGCAGGGCCAGCCGCGAGGGCGCATCTGAAGGAATTCGGGCATTCGGTGGGTCGCTGCTCGGCGGCCTGATCCGCTGCCGCGAACTCGACCAGGGCGCGATTCCGCATGCGATAGCGATGGTCATCAGCCCAACGCAGTTGCGGAAGGGCGCCACGGCGGCCGAACAAAAGGTGTGGCCTGCGACGACGACCGACAATGACGGCCGCAACGGATACTCAGGAGCGATTCCGATGGGCGCACTTTTTGCAATTCCACCCTCCGTTGATTTGACCAAGCTCGACCTCACACCCGAGGGGATGGCTCTCGCGCGGGCCTACGCGACATTCGGCGGCTATGTCGTCGATGCCGCGGCGCGAACAAACATGATTGCCGTCACCGAAGCTGGCTGCGGCAACCAAGCCCAGATCGACAATTTGCAACGTGACAAACGCAAGATTTTGGCCCAGCTGCGGATGGTTACGAACAACAGTCCGGAGAGCATCGGCGGACCTGGCGATCGGATCGTGCCGAGACCTGCCGAACTTCGCCCCGCCCGCTAGCATCGCAAGGCCACATTCCGCTAAGCGCTTCTCGGCCTACGGAGGACCGAAACCGTGTGTAGACGGCCTTCCCTGGGGATTAGGATCATGGTCTGGTGACAGGGCAAAGCGCGATGATGATGCATCAAAGCATCATCATCGCGCTCCACGGAGACCAATGCGCCATCGTCCGGAGAGCCGCTGCTCATCTCACGACATGCTCAGAACTGACTATTGCCTGGAATTGATCCTAAGCACCTGGACATTGTTCGCAGCAACGGTCGCATCGTTGGCCGTCGCAATAATCACCCGCACATATTGCAGGAACTTGGCCGAATCCACGGTGGCAGCGTTCGCCGCGAACAGGACGTCCTTGTCACGCATCTCGAACTTGGTCGCTAGGAAGAACCCGGCCGGATCCCGGAAGTCGACATTGTAAACCACTGGCACCAAGGGCCCGACGAATTTCGAGCAATCGACGCCGAGCCGCTCAGCCAATTCGCGCGGCTCGCGCCGATAGACGTACACACCCGCTGGCTCAGCCTGCGCATCAAGCAGGCCACCCGCCTTCGCCATGGCTTGTGCCATGTTGATCTTCCACATGTCGAATGGGAACTGGCCCTGCTGGCCCGCCGCACCAAAGGCCAAGAAGATTTGCGGTTCGCGGTAGACATAAATGGTATCGCCCGGATGGACCCAAACATTGTTGTCAGGCTGATACACGAGGGCTCCAAACGGCACAGTCGCGCGTTTGCCGCCGCGTTCGAGTGTAACCCAGGTCTCCCACCCCTGTCCCTTCGGTCCGCCGGCCCGGCTGATTAGATCCAAGACTCGCTCGCCGGCCGCGTTCGCCTGCAGACGAGCTGGCGTATTGACCTCGCCTAAGACGCTGATCAGCGAGGTGTTTTGCGTGATGAGGGCGACCACCACCTGCGGCTCAATGGCGCGGTTGCCGATAGAGCGCACGATGTCCGACTGTATCTCGCTCGGTGTCCGTCCCGCTGCCTTCACAGCACCGGCATAAGGCACGGTGATATTGCCAGCCGAATCGACATTTTGGTTCGGGAGTTGCACAAAGTTACCCGGCCTTACACCAGCCTCGGCGGGTATGAAAAGACCGCCAGCCGCCGCTTCGAAGATCGTGACCGAAACCACGTCACCGATGCCGAATTTGATGCTTTGGGGACGGGACTTGTCCGGGAAGGTACCAGCAAGCGCGCCTGGTCCGTACTCCTTCAGAACATCGACGACGGTCGCGGTGAGCTTGACGAGTCCGTAGTCTGGACCCGACCTGGTCACCTCACTCTTGATCACGTGATCTTCGGGCCCGGACATGGGCATGATCGAGCATCCCGCCGAACACAGCAGGATCATCGAAAGCAATACTGATAAACTGATGCCCCGTCTCACGCCAAACCCCATCGTATTTCGCAACGAGGATTGAGTGAAATCCTCAACAAAGTCAACGCGGTCCCCGGCGTTTTAATCGAATAGCTTCGGGTTGTTGCGTTGGAGTTACAGCTAGCGCTGCACGATGGCCGCACGCGGTCAATTTCTGGGCAGGAGCCCGCCTAGGAGCGGCATTTGTTTGCCCGATTGCGGGTCAGTAGGCGTTGCCCCGGCGGGCGAGTTCCAGGCAGGTTAGCACTAGGATCTTGAAGTCGAGGCCCAGGCTCCAGTTGTTGATGTACCAGAGATCACAATCCACGCGCCCCTTCATCTGCTCGACGCGCGCGGTCTCGCCGCGATAGCCCTTCACCTGCGCCCAGCCGGTGATTCCGGGCTTAACATGATGCCGGAACGCGTATTCGGACAGCAGATCGCCATAGTGATTGTCATGCGCGAGGGCGTGCGGTCGCGGTCCCACCAGCGACATCTCCCCGATCAGGACGTTAAGTAGCTGAGGCACCTCGTCGATGCTCGACCGACGTAACACGCGTCCGACCCGAGTGACCCGCGGATCGAAGCGCTTCGCCTGCACCACCGCCTCGCCGTCCTCCATCACCGTCATTGTGCGAAACTTAAAAATGGAAAACAGCTTGGCATTAAAGCCATTGCGGCGCTGTCGAAAAAACACTGGCCCAGCCGAATCAATCTTGATGGCAATTGCACTGAGAATCATCAGCGGCGCGAGGATGACCAAGCCAAGCGAAGCGCCGAAAATATCGACAAGTCGTTTTGAGAGTTGCTCCGCACGCGACAGCGGCCCGCGCTGGATTTCAATCGACCATGAACTGCGCAGACGGAACGATGGGTTCTCAGCCAGCGCACGAATTCGTCGATCGGGAACCAATTGAACAGGAAGCGGCGAAATCCTCAAGCGATCCCGCACCAATTCAAGCTTGCGCGTATCGGTCCACGGCAGCGCCAATACGATTTCATCGACGCCGCGCTCGCGTCCGATCGCAAGGGCGTCCTCCAGCGAAGACGATTCGTGTTCGGTCATTGCAAAGCCGCTGTTGCGGTCGCTTGAGAAGACCACACGCCCCACCTCCGTTAGGCCAAACCGCTCCAGCAGCTCCTCGACACCAAGCGCAGCCAGCTCCTCGCGCGTGCCAATGACAATCGCGCGTCTCCCCTGCACCTGCCCGTCAGCAACCGCGCTCGCAACCTGATCTTTCGAGAATCGGCGGCATGCCAGCAAAAGCACCAACGCGAGCAATCCAAAGCAGACGATCGAGCCGCGCGAGAATACCGCGCCCGTCTTCATCAGGAAGGCGAGCAGCGTGAGCGAAAGGCTGACCATCGACCATTGCGCGATAATACGGCCAGCGTCCCTTTGCCGCTTCGAAAGTGCAACACGCAGCTCGTAGAAGCCGCCCGCTTGGCCAATCAGCACGTAAAGCAGCGCGGCGATGATGCCGGCGCCGAGCAACTGATCGATGTTCGTGAAGTCGCCGATCGCAAGTATCTGGTATAGACCACCGCCGACCACGCTGGCGAAGACGATCAGGGACGCATCCACAAGCGCGAGCAGGTATTGAAGCGCCGAGTACGGGATCTTGACGTTGAGGCCGGCTGGGCTGGCGCTGAGCGAGCGCAATGCGAGCGCATCCGCTGTGGACGTCTCTGATGTCGGCGGACTCTCTGGCGCGCGCGCGCGCCCGCCCGTTTCAGTCGAACTCTGAGGGATCAAGATCGCCTCCCGTTACGGATGAGCGCCGTCGAATTAACCTGTAGGTAAAGAACAACACTTAGTGTTGCAATGCAACAAAATTGCGCGATGCAGTACATAAAGTTTTTATGATAGCTCTAGTGCCAAATTGATAAGCAGCTCGTCAAGAGCGGCGAGATCACGAAGCGTTAGTTCGAATGTCAGTCTCAGTGATGCACCGCCCCATTCCCCTCGTCTTTGCCCTGATGATGGCGTTCTCTTGTTGGGCGCACGCCGAAACGGTGCAATCACCGCTGCAGAATTGCGTGCCGGGCACGGGTCCCGAACAGCGTCAACGCTGCGACGACGCCGTGTCGCAACAACTCAACGCATCGAGTCAATCGACGCGTCTCGATGAGGGCTGGCGGTTGGTCAGGACCAGAGATCCGGGCGGAGGCGCGGACGCCGTTTCCGTCATGCGCGCTGCCGATACGGCGAAATCGGACATCAATCTGGCCGGCCTGAGCTTGCGTTGTACGCAGGCGGGTACGGAGGTCGAGCTGATTGTGCTGGAGCCGCAGCCTCGCGCGAGCCACCCCAAAATCAGCCTCACTGCAGGTGCGAATCGAGTCGAGTTCGAAGCCTCCGTTACCCAGAGCGCGCAAGCTATCGTGTTGCCTCAGACGGCTTCGGTGTTGGCTGCAGGCGCATGGCAAAACTCGACGGAGCTCGCCGTCGAAATCGCAGCCAGATCAAGTCCGATCCGAGGCGTTGTACCGCTCAAGGGATTGGCCCGCGCCCTGAGCGTGCTCAGGGCGAGCTGCCCCGTACGCTGAGGCGGCTTCACGCTTTCTTAAGGAACCCGCTGAACGGTTCCTTAGGGAACCAGGTGAAAGGGTGGCGCCCAGGAGACAGTGTATGATTCCGGCTGCCATCTTTTCATTTCTCGTGGGCGCGGTCCTAGCATGGGGCTTCCGCGTCTGGATTATTGTGCCGATTTCGCTGCTTGCGGTCACCGCAGCGGCCACCATCGAACTGACACAAGGTGGCAGTTTCGCGTCAGCAATCGGGCACGCGCTCTTGGTCGGAGTTCTCCCCCAATTAGGGTACGGCTTCGGTCTGTTTGCACGTCACATGCTCGTGGTGTTGCGGGCGCCTTTGGCCGACCGATCGCGCAGCGCGTCTGTTGCAGTGCTGTTCAGGCGGCGGTCAAGCAGCTAGGCGCGCATCACGACGAACGGTCCGCCCCTCCATTTTTGAGCTTCCTGTTGGAGCGACATGACCTCGGATCGCTGCAGGATGTTTGGCGTTGCCCTTTTGATATGCAATAGTCGCGGGAGATCGTCCCATTCCTCGCCCGAAGTTTTTCCCGCTTGCAGATTGCCTTCCGCCTTTTGATCATATTGCTGGCCGCGATCCCGGCGCTGGCAATCCTACATGACGGCCTGGTCAGGCACGCGCTTACCGCCGCGGCCGCAGTGATCCTCGTGTTTGCGGCCATGGGACAGGAGAAAGAGGTCTCCACCGCAGCCCAGATCTTGAAGCGATTTTCGCTCACGATGGCTTTTCCGGCGCTGTGGATGGTCTTGCAACTGGCACCGCTGCCCTTTCCGTCCCTTGTCAATCCGATCTGGTCGACCGCGTCTGCCGCTCTTGGCGAATCCCTTGCCGCGCGCGTCAGCATCAATCCGGGCGCCACACTGCAAAGCCTGATTGCCTACCTGGCCATGCTGTCGCTGCTGATTTCCACCGTCATCGTCGCGCGAGATCGGCACAGGGCCGAAACGCTGTTCTATGTTCTGACCACTGTGACGACATTCATGTCGGCGGAATGGCTGATCGGGCAGCTCGATGTCTTTGCAGGCTTAATACCCCCGACCGGCAGCACCGCCGCATCCGCGTTCACGGCAATGGCCGCACTTTCGGCACTTGCCAACGGCGCGGCGATCGTCATGGCGATCGAGCGGCATTTGAGCCGCCGCGATCCAGAAAACGCCTCATGGATACCGCTGCTGACGCGGCTCGCGCTGGGCGCATTCGGGCTCGCCATGGCGCTGACTGCGCTGAAAAGCCTCGCGGCGGGCGGCGTGATGGCGAGCATCGCGCTGGGATTTGTAGCCATCATCGTTGTCGCGGTCGTTCGCCGTCTCGAAATCAGGTCGTGGCCGGCGATCATCTTGTTCGCCTCCATCGCAACAATTGCCGTGGCGATTTCCTTACTGCGCCTGCAAGATCCGTCGGCGCCAACGATCGCGGGATTTGCGACGTTCGCAACCGCCGAGTCGCTCTCCGTCGCACAACGCGCGATGGCCGATACGCCATGGCTCGGCAATGGCGTCGGCGCGTTTCGGTCCCTTGAACCGATCTATCGCGATTTCGGAGCGGCACCCGTTCCTGAACTGCCTTCAACGGCGCTCGCCGTGGCGATTGAGTGGGGTCTGCCGGCGCTGGCGATCCTCGTTCTGATCGCTATTCAGATCTTCGTGTTCATGTTCAGGGCCGCCATCAGGCGCGGACGCGACTCACAATTCGCGTCAGCAGCCGCTGCAGGCGTCTTGGTATTGCTATGTATGGCATTCTTTGACCAAAGCCTGATGAACGCGACGGTCCAAATCGTCGCCGCGGTCATGACCGGACTCGGGATCGCGCAAAGCGCGGGACGCACCAGCGGTCCCGGTTGAGGCCTACACGTGGCGCGAACCGATCGTGGCCCACAGCTTATTGTGATCGGGCATCTGGATCCGAACCCAGCGGTACGGCGCGCGCGACCAAGGCTTGATCTGCGGGGTCAGATTGTCGAGCACCAGATCACCCCCCTTGGAACGAACAACGAGAACAAGGTGATGCTCTCCAGAATTCGTGACGACCTCGCTCAACAGAAGCGCGCGGGCCGGCCAACCTTGGGCCAGAAGTTGATGACGTTTGGTAACGGCATAGTCGTTGCAATCGCCGCGGTCCGGGCTGATCAGCCACGTTTCGCCGGCAAGGCCAAGTTCGTTGCGTTCAGGAACGATGTCCTTGTTGACCGCCTTGTTAACGTCGTTGAGCTGATCCCACCGCTCTGCCGTCAGCTTGACGGGCCCACCGCGAAACATCGTCCGCTTGCGGCATTCTTCCGCGTAACGGACGCAAAATTGGGTGTAAGCGAAGGGCGGCAAGGCCGGCGCTTCAAATTTGATGCGCTGGATCGCCGACTGCAATCCCATCGGCATCCCCAAAAGCCCCGCGCAGACCGGCTGAAATCCGGAGATCATCGCCACGATTCCAATCGCGGCCCAGGCTAAAATCTTGCGCATGTCTGACTCCCCCACATGTCGGTTGGGGAGCACGCTAGATGGATCGCTTTGAAATTTTGCGCCGTTCGGCCCTGCAAATAGAATCAAACGATCCGGTTGTTGTGCACGGATGATTTACCATGTCGGCTGCGGGACCAGGGGTAGCAATTGCAGGACAGAATCCGCGTTTACGCGATCAGCGACATCCATGGCAGTGCCGATTTGCCTGAGCAGATATTCACCACCGGTCACGAGAGACCTTGCCGCAATCGGCTCGTTGCGAGCGATCCATGGTTTTCCCCGGCAACTACATCGATGCGCACCGGTTTCCAGCCGAGCGATCGATCTGCTCATCGACCGGGCGGTCTTCCCGAATGATAGTCACATTTCTGCTCAACATCGTCCGGGCCCTTCGCAGGCGTCCTGCGAGCGGTTCAGTCTGCGCGGCCTGACCATCGGCTGTACAGTCCGCACGAACCGCCAAAGCGAGCACGCGGGTGAACTCTGCCTGCCGGCGAACACAAGCCTGGGCAAAAGCCTCCTCGAGCACTCGGTTCAATCAGTCGATCCTTCCTTCTCTTTGGCGCTTCGCGGCTGAAACGGCACCGAGAGATCAGAAACTGGGGAATGCCGATCCCTCAGGCGCACATTCGCCGAGGATGAGCACCGTAGCCGCTTCGCCACGAGCAGGTCGACCTCCTCGGCGTCGTCGACTCACCAACCGCCTCGCACGTCAAGATCGTATTCCTCCGGAGAAACACGGGGATCGTGGTTCCCACTTAACGCTTCCTTTGTTCAACCACTCAGAACCGATCGATAGCCTTTGCGCGGTGGAGATGTGTTGGCTGTAGGCATCCATCAATCCCGGTACATCACGTTGGTGGCTCCAATGACCTCTACTTCGACGACGACAACACTCTCCGATGGTTCGACCCAGACTCTCACTTACACGAACGGAGTTCTTTCCAGTGCAGTGATCAAATACGCACCGGGTTCTTCCAACGTGTCGGATACCAAGCTCTATACGACAGTAAACGGGAACGCAGTCCTCACCAGCGACACCGTTCTCCACGCCGACAAGAGC
>NZ_LBKA01000001.1:10739-10827 GCF_028128955.1 Bradyrhizobium sp. CCBAU 11386 | reverse complement strand
AGACACCCTCGTCTACACCAACGGCGTCCTCACCGGCGAAACCGTGGTCCACGCCGACAAGAGCAAGGACATCTACTACTCCAACATA
>NZ_LBKA01000001.1:0-10461 GCF_028128955.1 Bradyrhizobium sp. CCBAU 11386 | reverse complement strand
GACGGAACCAAGACATCGCTGCAGTACGACGCCAGCGGCAGCATCCTGAAATCCCGCTCGGTGGTGAATGCGGACGGCTCCTCGGACACCCTCGTCTACACCAACGGCGTCCTCACCGGCGAAACCGTGGTCCACGTCGACAAGAGCAAGGACATCTACTACTCGAACATCACCGGCAAGACCTACGTCGCCGAACACGACGTCTACAATACGGCTGGCGTTCTCACCAGCGCAGTCCGCACCCATGCCGACGGCACGGTCGACTTCACCTACACCCTGGCTGCAGACGGAACCAAGACATCGCTGCAGTACGACGCCAGCGGCAGCATCCTGAAATCCCGCTCGGTGGTGAACGCGGACGGCTCCTCAGACACCCTCGCCTACACCAACGGCGTCCTCACCGGCGAAACCGTGGTCCACGCCGACAAGAGCAAGGACATCTACTACTCCAACATCACCGGCAAGACCTACGTCGCCGAACACGACGTCTACAATACGGCTGGCGTTCTCACCAGCGCAGTGCGCACCCATGCCGACGGGACGGTAGACTACACCTACACCCTGGCTGCAGACGGAACCAAGACATCGCTGCAGTACGACGCCAGCGGCAGCATCCTGAAATCCCGCTCGGTGGTGAACGCGGACGGCTCCTCGGACACCCTCGCCTACACCAACGGCGTCCCGACGAGCGAGACGGTGATCCACGTCGACAAGAGCAAGGACATCTACTACTCCCACATTGCCGGAAAGACCTACGTCGCTGAACATGACGTCTTCAATACAGCCGGCGCTCTCACCAGTGCGGTGCGCACTCACGCGGACGGCACCCTCGACTACACCTATACCCTGTCGGCAGACGGCACCAAGACGGCACTGCAATACGATGCCAGCGGCAGCGTCCTGAATTCACGTTGGGTGATGAGCCCGGATGGGACATCCGATACCTTCGTCTACACCAACGGGCTCCTCACCAACGACACCGTGGTCCACGCCGACAAGACCATGGATATTTATCTCTCCAATATCACCGGCAAGACCTATGTTGCCGAACACGACGCCTATAATGCAGCCGGCGCCCTCACTAGCACGGTGCGCACCCATTCCGACGGCACACTCGACTTCGCCTATGCCGTATCCCCGGATGCAACCAAGACGGCCGACTACTACGATGCTGCGGGTGTTCTCAAATCCGAGGTGCTCGTGAGCTCGAACGGGACCACGGATACGAGAACTTACACGAATCTCAATGGTCAAGCAGTCCTGAACAGCGACGTCACGAAGTACGCGGCCGGATCAACCGACCTCTCGGACACCAAGCTCTATACCGTCATGAATGGCCAGCCGGTCCTTACCAAGGAAACCGTGGTCCATGTGGACAACAGCAAGGACGTCTTCCTGACAAACGTTCCCGGCGCAGCTTATGTTGTCGAGCATGACGTCTACGACGGCACCGGCTTTCTCAAGTCCCAGGACCTGATCGCACTCGATGGGACGCATAGCCTGACCACCTACTCGAGCAGCGCCAATGAGAGTTTTACCAGCACCGGCCAAGAGACGTTTGTATTCAAGTTCGACTTTGGTCACGACACAATCGCCTCTTTCGATCTCAGCAACGACCATATCAGAATGGATACAACCGCGTTCACGAGCGTGGCCGACATGCTTCAGAACCATACAACTGACAGCGCGGCCGGCGCCGTTGTCGATGACGGACAGGGCAACACATTGACGCTTTCGGGCACGAGCAAGGCAGATCTCCTGGCACATCAGGCAGATTTCGAACTTGCCGGGCACCACTTCTTCTCGACGAACAGCCTCTGGAACACGCCGGTCAGTCAGTTGAATGTTCAATACTCGGATCCGAACTCTGTTCAGAACCTGCAATTCAAGGACACGAGTCTCGCGACTACATGGGTACAGTCGGAAAATCTCTTCTTCAACACACCAACGGATGCACCTCATGTGAAGTGGACCTATGACGTCTTAAACCAGGCGACAGTGGGCGGTGGATTTTCATCGCATGGCGCACTCGACCTTGCCACACCAGCAAATCTGATGCCGACACATGGCAGCGACGGCTGGACCGTCTTCACCGACCCGGATGGCATCCACTATTGGGAAACCTGGAAGGCAAGTTACGACTCCGTGAGCCAGACCTGGCACGCAAGCTACCTCGTGGAAGGTGACCTGAACGGCACCGGCTGGGGAACTGCACCGGGCGTCGGGGCCGGTGTCCGTGCGTCAGGCGCATCTCTGCTCGGGGGTCTCATTACGACGGATGAACTGAACAGCCTTTCAATCAACCACGCCATGGCGATCGAGCTGGATCCAACTCAGCTGAAGGCGGGCACAAGCCAACTCGACCAGTTTGTGTTTCCAGCCGTATCGGCGGACGGCAGCAGCGTGACCACGTATAAAGGCACCATCCCGGTTGGAGCTCACTTCGCGTTGCCGAGCGCCCTCGACATCGAGCATGCCGGCTTGACTCCTGAAGGATTGGCGGTCGCCAAAGCCTACCAGCAGTACGGCGGCTATGTCGTCGACGCAGCAGGACATACCGCTTCGATCGCCATGGTTGACGACGCGACCACGCAACAGCTAGCCGATTTGCGCCACGATGCCGGTTGGATCCGCGATCACCTCGTGATGGTGTAATCGCGTATGATCGGGAACGGTTAGAAGATCGTCGATCAGCCCATCGAGCGGCCGATCGACATCTTCGTCCAATCCACCTTTGAATGCTCAACGCTTTTCCGCGAATAAGCCGACAAAAGGGCTGAATTCCGGCGATATAACAAGCGCATCTCCGCGAATAGTCGGTCTTGCGGATTGTTTCCCTTGGTTCCCTCTTCCGGTGTCACAACCATCGGCTATAATGGCGACTAAAGGGAACCAGAGCGGGAGCGTTTGATGGGCGGCCTGAGAAAGTTCGTGCGGTCTATTCCGGTTGTTGGCGACGCTTTAGCGGCTGCCAAAGGACGCTTTGAGAAGGCAAACGCACCGCAATTTCGAAATTCAGCCCAATACTGGGAGGATCGCTATTCATTCGGCGGCAACTCCGGGGCGGGATCATATAATCGGCTCGCCGCATTCAAAGCAGAGATCATCAACCAGTTCGTCAGAGACCACAGCATCAAATCGGTCGTCGAATTCGGTGTCGGCGATGGCGCGCAGCTCGCATTGGCGGACTATCCGTCGTTCATTGGCATCGACGTGTCCCAAACGATCGTCGAAAAGTGTCGCTCGAGATTTGCCAGCGACCCGACCAAGCAGTTCTATGTGAGCGGCCAGCATCCCTCATTGGCTGCTGAGCTAAGCCTGTCGCTCGATGTCATCTACCATCTCGTGGAAGATCTCGTCTTCGAGACGTACATGACCAAGCTTTTCGAAGCGGCGACGCGCCACGTGATTGTCTACGCGAGCGACATGGATCAGAGTTGGCCCAGCAAGCACGTTCACCATCGAAATTTTACCCGCTGGATCGACAGCAACATCGGTGGTTGGCGGCTGCGCGAACGCATTCCGAACCGATACCCCTATGATCCGAACAATCCAGACCACACATCGTTTGCCGACTTTTACATTTTCGAAAGAAGCTAGCCCGCACCATTCTCTAACCGTCTGAGCCGCACGGCGGCTCAAGGGCCTCGAGATGTTGGGGCTCAACCGGCGATGACGGTGTGCCCCAAACGTCCCCGCTCGAGAGGCGTGCAGCCGCCCTGTGGAGTAGCTAATTCAGCTGGCCGAGAAAGCTTCGGCCGGACATGAAAGAAGCCGCGGTCAGAGATGCCGGTCCTCCCGCCCGCCATGGGGACGATTCGCGAAATGGGTGATGGCGTCTTCGATCCGGGCCAGCGGGGCCGTCCAGTGTATGTCTGCGGTGTAGAGCCGACCTAACATCCCGGCTTCGGCCCTTCAAACCTCCATCTATCGTCGCGATTGCCGCCGCCTGGATTAAATGGCCTCATGGCCTAGACAATCCGTCTATGATGTAAATACGCATAAATTATCCGAATCACGCCACCCTGCAAGCATCCCGGGTCCCCTGAGTCCGCTCTATGTTCAAATGGTCAAGCTCGAAGACGCAAAGGCGAAAGCCGAGGCTGCCGGAGGGGATTCGCATTTACGCCATCAGCGACATTCACGGCTGTGCCGATCTGCTTCAGCAGATGTTCACCGTGATCGACAAGGACCTCACGACCATCGGCTCGAGGCGGCCCATCCACGTCTTCCTTGGCGATTACATCGATCGGGGCCCGGACTCCTACCGGACCATCGAACTCTTGATCGAGCGCGGTCGCCGGCACGAATCGGTGTTTCTCAAGGGGAACCACGAAGCCTTTCTGTCGGACGTGCTAAAAGATCCGTCCCAGCTGGAGCAGTGGAAGCAATTCGGCGGCCTTCAGACCCTGGCCTCCTATGGGCTGCGGCCATCGCTCAAATCTGATGCGGCTGAGCAAGCCGAGCTCGTGCATCAGCTTGCAACCAGGGTCCCTCCTCACCAGCACCGATTCTTCGCGAGCCTGCGGCTGCGCTTCGTTTGCGGGGACTTCTTCTTCGTTCATGCCGGCGTCAAGCCCGGCGTGCCACTGGCCCAGCAGCAGGAGCACGACCTGCTCTGGATTCGCGAGGAGTTTCTTCAGAGCGAGGCGCATTTCGGAAAGTATATTGTTCACGGCCATACGCCGGTCCAGGAGCCGGATATCCGCTTCAACCGGATCAACATCGACACCGGCGCCTACGCGACGGGCAATTTGACCTTGTTAACCCTCCAGGGCGATAGTCTGCTCGCACTGTGACGAAGGCTGTTCGCCGATGAATTCTTCCAAGCGCTTCCGTATCGCCCTGATGGCGCTTGCTCTGGTCGTGGGCGGCTATGGTCTCGTCTCCATTGTCGCGGAGCTGACCGCAGCGCCAAGGCCAGCATTTCCTACCGATCCGACCAAGATCGTCGCGCCGGCCGGCGACGTGCCGGGCTGGCTCGACGCCGTCAGGTCGGATCTGGCAAGTAATCACGCCCTGATCGCGGCGCTGCAGGCGATCCAGCACGGCAAGGTGGCAGGCGGCGCGTCCGCCGAAAATGAGCGCGCCCGATTGCGCGTCAGGCAGGCGCTTTCGGCGGCGCCCGACGACGCCGAGTTGTGGCTCGCGCTCGCGCTGCTCGAGACCCAGCACGACCCCGGCGGCCCTACCGCGCTGGGAGCGCTCAAGATGGCGTATTTCCTCGCGCCGGGCGATGCCCGGCTGATGCCGGTGCGGCTTGATATCGCAACCCTTTCCGACGCGCTGATCGATCTTGATCTTGCGGAGCTCGCGCGTGGCGACGTGCGGCTGATCCTCCTGCGTCAGCCCGGATTGAAGACCGCGCTAGTGCGGACCTATCGCCGGGCGTCGAAACAAGGCAAGGCGTTCCTGGAGCAAGCCGTTCAAGCGATTGACCCGGCCTTTGTCGGCGCCTTGCGCAGCTAGGCCCGTTTGTTGGGCACACGCAGCGTTCGCGGGTTACAGATCGAGCGTGCCCGCGTCAGGAGCCAACTTGCCCGTTTCAGCCGGACCGTCTAAGGTTAACGTGGATTGGGGAACACACGTCATGCGATCTCTTCTTGGACTTCTCGCGCTCGCTTCGAGCCTGACCGTCTCCGCTGCACCGTCGTCTTCCGCAGCGGATTACGCCGTCCCGCCGACCGCGGTGCGCCACGCGAGCAGCGTGCCCTATATCGATCGTGGTCCGAATCCCTATTGCGGCCCGCGGTGCGGCTGTCCGATCGTTGTACGCGTCCGGCATCGCTCGTTGGAGCAGGCTTATTCGTATGCGCTTGATCCGCGAACCAGAGATGAGCCGAGCTACTATTACGGGCGTGTCCGGACCTATGCACGGTACGCGCACCCGGCCTTCCCCGAGCACGTTCTGCAATACTGAACTTTCTGCGGAGCCAGCTCTTCATTGGCCTAACCGCCGAGAGGCGCGGCAAGCTAAGGGCCGCGCGTCTAGTTGCTCTCGACCTCGGCCCTGAATTCCGGAAAGCGGCTTAGCACCGCCGCCTTCAAGAACTTGAAATGCGCAATCGAGGAATTGAGTTCCTTGAGCCGGCGCTGGCCGTTCTGGATCTCCTTGTCGAATAGATCCTGGTGGTGCTTGTCCAGCGCCTCGCGCTCGAGGTACTCGTCATCGCCATTGCCGAAGGTCACCGCGGCGCGCGCGAGGACGTCCTCGACGCGCCGGTTCAGACCGGCCTGCTCACGCTCGGCCGCCTGCAGGGCGCTCTCGATCGCGTCCATGATGGCTTCGATGCGGCCGCGGTCGGTTTCCGCGTCCCGCTCGGGCGACCGCGCGCGAAACTCCTGCTCGCCGCGAAACTGGTCTCGCAGGAGATTATAGGTGCGGGCCCGCAAGAACAGTTGAAACATACCTGCATCTTCCGGTTGATGGCGCCGGACCAGAAGATGGGTCCGGCATGGTTAATAAAGATTAAAGCTTTCGGACCGCTCGTCGCGGTTTTGCGCCATCCAGGCCTTCCAGGCGCCTTCGTGCTTGGCGTAGAGGGCCAGCCAGCGCGCTTCGCTATCAGCCGCCCACAGACCATTTGCATCATGCCCAGCCTGCCCGGTCCCCTGAGGAAGGGCGGGTTGGCTGTCCAGCCGCTCGAATTCGAACGTCTCCTCACGAGTCAGGCCGATCAAGACGCGCCGCCCCACCTCATCGACAAAATATCGGCGGGGAGCGTTGTTCCTCAGGCTAGTCATGGCGCGCCCCCTCTTTGGCGATCCAGGGACCGGTCAATGCGTCGAGACGTCGACCATAGGCCCTGACAAAAAGAGCAGCACCCACCAGCGGCACGATCAGAGCAATCAGCCAGATCATCAGCTTAAGCCCCCCTCAAAGCAACACGAACAGCCATCACTTGCCTGCAAAATTCGAGCGCTACCTAGCTGCCGGGTTCCGATCGAACAATGGCCGGTGCGATTTAACCTAAGCAGACATGGTTACTCCGATTGCTCGTGAGCTTCCTGCTGCTTCACCCGTGCTGAGGAGGCGACCAGCCATCAGGCATCCAACGGGACCGGCCTTCCGTCTCTTTCGTGTCGCGATCACGTTCCGTAGGCTGCATTCGAGCCGTCCGCCCTCCGGTTGCAATCCCTCAAAACGCCCGTCGGGTCTGAGCTAGCGGCGCCCCCGTTCGAGGACGGGAGGGACCATAGGGCGCATAAAGCCGGCGCCGCTCTTGGCGTTTGCGAGACCGCCACGCGCGCGTCGCGTAACCAAGGCCGAAACCAGCGAAGAAGATCAAGAGCAGGATCAAGACGGGCGCCATCGCTATCTTTCCATTTGCGGAACGTTTCGATCTCCCCTGACACTCTGTTCTTCATGCCGATCTCATCGTCCAGTTGTGACGACATCATGATGAACATCGCTGAATTTCTTGTCAGGTCCGCGAATCTTTGGGCAGCACTTTGCTCGCGGATTGAACTTCGATCTCATCAACCGAGGAACCAGAGGAACAACTTCACCATCAACAGCGTGATGAAATAGACCCAGCCCGCCATCGCAATCAGCACCACGCTGAAAAATGCGCCTTCGAATGCCCGCTCTCTGATCTTTGTGAGCGGCAACGCCGTTCGAGCTCTCTGCAGCATGACCGTATTCGCATTGTTGTTCGCGCATGACATAGCAGAATGAATTCGACGATCTCGTGACGCAAGTTGTCTCGCGCAAGAAATGCAACGTGATTTGCGGAGATAACGGCAATGCGCTGCGCGCCTGCAATCGGATTTGATTTTCAATCCGATCTGTCGCAGCGGCTTGATTCGATGCGCTCCGATGTTCGCGATCGCATAGCCTTCAAGGCGGAGAAAAAATGTAACGCGCGCAATCAGCGTGGTGCAATCGGGACAAACTCAGCCGCCTCGCCGTCCGGGCCAGACCTTCCGCGGAACAGCAACAGGCCTTTATCCGTCGACACGATGTCTCCGGGTCGGAGTGTGTCGTCGTTGAGCACGCGCTGGGTCGCGATTTTCTCGGGCGGATCGGGCGGGATCGCTGCCCGCAAGGGCGCCATCAGCTTCCAGTCCGATCGCGCCTGATCCGCGCGCTTGCGCGCGTCGGCGATACGGCGCTTCCAATCGTCGCGGGACATCAGGCTGTCCGGCGCGAGCGGGCTCTCGGCCTCAACCGCGTCCGATGCCGTGGGCGCGTCCTGCGCCACGGCCTCATCGCCCGCCAAGCCTTGCCCGCCGCAGCCGAACGCGGTCAGCATGAGCATGATCACGCCACAATGAGCTCGTTTTTGCGTCATCGATCGCGGCCGAGGTCCGGAATATCTCATCAATCTAATCCGTTATCGATTGAGCGTCACCAGGCGGCTGGAACGAGGCCCATCCCCCCGTTCAGCCGGTGCAAATTAAGGCGAATGGACAGGACCGATTTGACCACCGTCCTCCGTGCACATTATTAGTGGCTCGATCCTGATTAATGGCCCGATCCTGATTGACAGTTTTTCTCCTGCCAACCCGCGGAGACGACATGACCAACCGACTGACCATCCTCGTGACCGGGGGCGCCGGTTATATCGGCTCGCACGCATGCCGCGCGCTCGCTGCTGCGGGCTACCAGCCCATTGTCTACGACAATCTCTCTACCGGCCATCGAAGCTTCGTCGCGGGCCCGCTGGTGGTCGGCGACCTCCTGGATGATGCGACACTCGCGCGCGCCTTCGCCGACCACGAGATTTCCGCGGTGATGCATTTCGCAGCCGCGAGCCTGGTTGGCGAGTCCGTCGCTGATCCGCAGAAGTACTACATCAACAACGTGCAGGGCACGCTGGTCGCTGCTGAAGGCCATGCGCAATGCCGGCTGCCATCGCATCGTGTTCTCCTCCACCGGTGCGGTCTACGGCAATGCCGATAGCAAGGCGCTGCCGGAGAGTTTCACCTGCGCACCGATCAACCCCTGCGGCGCATCGAAATGGATGATCGAGCGCATGCTCGCCGACTATCGCGGAGCTTATGGCTTCGGCGCGTTCTGCCTGCGCTATTTCAATGCCAGCGGGGCTGATCCCGCTGGCGGCATCGGCGAGCTGCGCGACAACGAGACGCATCTCATCCCGCGCGCCATGATGGCGCTGCAGGGACATGTCGGCGACTTCGCCGTCTTCGGTAACGACTACGACACACCCGACGGCACCGCGATTCGCGATTATATTCACGTTACCGATCTTGCGGCCGCGCATGTCGCTGCGCTGAAACTGCTGCTCGAAGGACATGCCGGCGGCAGCTTCAATCTCGGCGCTGGCGCAGGCTTCTCGGTGCGGGAGATCCTTTCCGCGATCAAGCAGGAGACCGGGCGCGAAGTACCACACGTGATCAGGCCGCGACGACCGGGCGATCCGACCTACTTGGTGGCCAATCCCTCCGCCGCATACAAAGTTTTGAATTTCGTGCCGTCTCATTCCGATCTGCCCACAATCATTCGTGCCGCCTGGGCTTGGCACCAGAAGGCTCATCCGTTGAAATAGAAAGGACGCGGCGCAGTTGCGATTTGCCGGGCCCCACACGGATCGGCCTCAGCGAAACTCCCGTGGTTATACGGAGCGCTGCGCGCCGATTTCATCCCGGTAAGGTTGAGCGGTTAGCTTAATCCGCGTTGTTTGTTGCGAAGTCTCACCGATCGAATATCCATCTCCGCACCGGGCTTCCCCCAAAGGCCCGGCCCCACCCAAGCAAAGCCGTCGAGCGAACATGGGTCCGCTTGGCGGCTTTGTCTTTGTCGATGCGAGAGGATCATTTCGGTTATGGCGAGGAAGCCCTGGTCGTTCAAGGAAGACCGCCGGCTCATGGAGCTGGCCAAGTCTTCGACGTCGCTGGAAGAGGCGGCGAAACAACTCGGGCGCTCGCCCGACGCAATCAAGCGCATGGCCTTGCGTCTTGGTCTGTCGCTCAAGTCGAAGGCCACCAAGAAGGACTGATAGGCGCGGCCACGAGCGCGCACCCGGTATCCCGATCGACACGCTCGATAAAACCGAGGAAATTACGTCGGTTCGTGGGCGCCGACGGATTGGCGATTACCTTCTACCAATCGCCTTCCTGAGCGTCGCCGGCGTCGCAACGATTACTTGGATCACCGCAATTGGCTGGGCCAGTTGGCGCCTGATCGCTTGGTTATTTTAACGAAGATAGTGACCGCCATGGCAGATTTTGACGGCCTTTCCGACCACTTCATTCTACGGATGTATGAGTTCATCCGTCACGAGGTCCTGTCCGACGCTTCGGCTGGCTCCCATCTCGTTGGCCTCGCGGCAAGACAGCGAGCGGATGGAGTGCTCAAGGAGATCAACCGCCGAGGTCTTCTCTGCAAACCGATCGATTGGCCTGAACACCTCACAACAGGAGCCGACCACTGCCAAGTGGCCATTGCCACCCTGAAGACGACCTCAAGCTGATCGTGCGTGAGGTGTTCCGACCGAC